>DDBE01000111.1 GCA_002332715.1 Flavobacteriales bacterium UBA2040 | reverse complement strand
TCTGATACGCCCATCCAATATGCATGGGATTTTGGTGATGGAGCTATAAGTACGGTTCAAAACCCGAGTCATATTTATACCATCCCTGGTGTTTATCCCATTACTTTGGGCATCAGCACAAACAAGGGTTGCATCGCCAATTTATCCTTGACCCAAAGCGATTTAGTGGATGTGAAACCTAGACCTGTTTCTGTTTTCACCACCTCAACAGAGCAAACCGATATTTGTCATCCCGAAGTGATATTTATCGATCAGTCGACAGGTGCGAGTATCATTTCGTACATTCCGGATGACAACGAAGCTTTTGCCAACAATGTGCCGCCTGTTTTCGCTTATCAATATCAATCGTCGGGGTACAAAGACGTCATTCAAATCGTTCAAAACGAATACGGTTGCGAAGATAGAAGTTCCAATAGGTTGTACATCGAACCTTTCACCGTTTATATTCCGAATGCGTTTACACCCGATGGTGACCAATACAACAACAATTGGAGCCCAGTTGTCGCCTTGAACTCACAAGAATGGCACTTGATTATTTACGACCGTTGGGGTGAAAAATTATGGGAATCCTTCGACCAAAATGCGGGTTGGGACGGATTTTACAAGGGACGTAAAATGCAACAAGGCGTGTATGGATACACACTTCGTTATGTCAGTTGTGGTTTGGAAGATAAGTACAATACTGTGACGGGGCATTTTTCTTTGTTGAAATAATTCTCAACTGCGTTTGCTTTTCATTCATGTCCATTCGACAAGATTCTTTCCATTTACTTCAGCATTTCTCTTTTTCAAGAATATGGAATTTAGCGTTCTTGGGCACCTCGTTTCAACTTTAGAAAATCACCCAAAACGGACAAGTCAAAGTACTCCCTTTTTCACTTTCCATCGAACCAACGATAGCTTTTAATTTAGGCTGTCCCGAATGCCCTAGTGGTTTGAAGCATTCACGCGGCCAAAGGGAAAAGGCTTAAAAAACGAATGCTGCAGCATGTGGTCGGGTTCAGTCATTATCTGGGACGGAAAGGCGGTTCCTTCTTTTTTTGACAAAGACGCTTTTTTATCTGACACTAATGGGTTCAATATATTATTTAAATGCCAATTGTTATCTTTAGAAATAACTTAAAACAAATTACTATGAAATGGTATATAAAAAATAGATGGTGGATATGGTCAGTTACTGGAGTATATATTGCATACAGAATTATAATAAGTATTTGCTATTAATCTTTAATCCTTGAATTTATTATATAAATATAATGGCAAGGCCGTTCATCAATTGGTTGATATGACGAATACTACTTTCAAGTCCATTCGGTAATCGGAGCACTATGTTTCGTTCTGAAAATCGGGTTTCACGAATAGACAGGAGATAGATATTTACAAGAATTGTCCGGAGATGATAAAGGTGTATTCTTAGCCTATTATCATCTAATAAAATTAATTTTATGACTAACTTTGCTTTCTTATTTCAGTGATTGGTGAAAAGCAAAATCAAATATTTCTTGCAACGAATTTTGGGCTTTCAAAGATATTTGTTTTGGTTTTCCTTGGTCAAAATTGCTACACTTCGAAGAGATAAAAAAGAGGGAGATTTTTTTCATTTTATGACCCTACTGAAAGACGAAGGTAATATTCTGGACATAGGAGCAAATATTGGAATTATGACCGCTCATCTCGGAAAAACCTTTCCCAATCATACGATTCACTCTATCGAACCCATGCCTGAAAACTTGAAGGTTCTCAAAGAAATCGTGAAACGAAAACGCCTGCAAAATGTGGAAATAATTCCGTTCGCAGTAGGTTCTGAATCTGGCAAGTTGAAAATGATTATGCCAACCGATGGGAAGGCAAAATTGCAAGGATTGAGTCATGTAAAAACTCCCGAAATAACGGAGTGGAACGAAGGCGAAGAATTTGAAGTGGAGGTGAAAACGGTGGATGAATTGTTTGCAAAAATCGATATCCAAGGAATCAAGATGGATGTGGAAAATTTCGAATTTCATACTTTGAAAGGTGCGGAACAGCTCTTAAATCGCTGTCAACCAATTGTGTACACCGAATTGTGGAACAATGAAAATCGTCAAAACTGTTTCGACTTCATGCAGAAATTGAATTATCGAATTGAAGTTTTGGAGGATAAAAAGCTGGTACCGTACGATGCAAAAAATCATGCACATCAAAATTTCTTCTTTCTCCCCAATTAAAATGAATATTCGACGTTTATTCTAATAGGATGCAGAAAAAATTCTTTTCAAATCTTCTTTTGTTATTGGTTTTGAATCTTTTGATTAAGCCAATTGCGATTTTTGGAATAGATTCTGGTGTTCAAAATCGAGTGGGAGCCGAAGAATACGGGTTGTATTTCACCTTGCTCAATCTCTCCTTTCTTTTCAATATCATTCTCGATCTCGGCATTAACAATTTTACAACGAAAAATGTCACGCAGTTTCCAAAAATAGTTTCGCGTTATATTAGTAAAATGATGGGATTCCGAATTCTATTGTTTCTCGTTTACGTTGTTATAACTATCTTCATTGCACTCGTAATGGGGTACGATAAAGCCGATTTTGGTTTACTCGGATTCCTCATTTTGAATCAGTTTTTTGTCGTCCTGATCGCTTATGCAAGAAGCCACTTTGCAGGCATGTTGTACTTCAAATTGGATGCCATGTTCTCTGTCCTCGATCGTTTGTTACTCATTTTGATTTGTGGTTCACTCTTTTGGTATACCGATGCTTTCAAAATAGAATGGTTCATCTGGATTCAAACGGTTTGTTATTCCTTGGTGCTGGTTGCCGCATTTTGGACGCTATCCAGAAAAATTGGCATACCGAAAATCAAATTGGACGTTCCATTTGCCTTGACAGTCGTTCGCAAAAGTGTGCCCTACGCCATTTTCATACTCTTTATGATGTTGTACACACGTTTGGATTCCATCATGGTCGAACGTTTGCATTCCGATGGTGCTTATGAAGCTGGAGTGTATGCCCAAGGCTTCCGACTTTTGGATGCCTTCTTTATGTTTGGAATGCTCTTCACCGGATTGTTGTTGCCACTTTTCACCTTTCAAATGAAAGACAAAGCAGAGAATTTAAAACTCTTGTTCCTGTCTTCTAAATTGTTGATTGGAGGCGCAATTCTACTTTCCTTTCTCTGTTATTTCAATGCCGAAACCATTTTGTCGTGGATTTACGAAAACGATATTCATGCGTCGATTCCTTCATTTCAATGGTTGATGTTGAGCTTCGTTGCCATGGGCGTTTCATTAATATTTGGAACGTATTTGACTGCTGCCGATGAATTGAAGTTCCTCAATAAAACTGCAGCTGCCGGCATCGTCATCAACATCAGTTTGAATTTTTATTGGATTGCCACGTATGGAGCCGAAGGTGCTGCGTGGGCAACTTTCATTACGCAAACTTTCATCGCAGGCGTTCAAGGATTCTATGTTGTTCGCTCTTTTGGGGCAAAAACGTTTCAGAATTACGGATTTGAATTGATCCTAATTCTTATGATTTTTTGGTTCGGTTTGAGTTGCCTGCATCCGTATTTGGGCTATCCAATTCTAACGGAAATGGCCCTCGGAATAATAATATTGGTTGTCTTGCGTTTTTGGAACGTCAAAGAAATGATTTTACTCGTGTCGCAGAAGGGCTTGGCACCTGAAAATAATCAGGATGAGCTTGAAAAGCTTTAAAATTATAACGCTATCTTCGCGCCTGAATACTGCGCAGTTTAGAACGAATTAACTACAATGGAACAAAACGAAATACATTTAGAAGAAGAAAGACAGAATTTATTGGTCTTTATCTGGAAAAACCGTCGAATCATTTTGATGGTCACTGCGGCCACGGCAATGATTTCTTTGGTCGTTTCTTTCTTTTTAACGCCACTTTACAAATCGCAAGCAGTCGTTTTTCCCGCCGCTACGAGTACGGTTTCCTTCTCTGAACAAAGAAATGCAAAAGCGTCGTCGATGGATTTTGGTGAAGAAGAACAAGCAGAACAATTGGTGCAAATTCTTAAATCGTCTAAAATTCGGAATATCTTGATCGAGCGTTTTGATTTGTTTAAGAATTATGACGTTGATTTGAACGATGAAAACAAGAATTTCAAATTGAACAAAGCCTATAACAATCATATTCAATTCAACCGCACACGATATGGATCGATAGAGATTGATGTTTTGGACAAAAATCCAGAATTAGCAGCTACTATTGCCAATAAGATTGTCGATCTGATTGATACGGTTAAGAATGAGATGGTACAAGAACGAACGCTACCGGCTTTTGAAATCAACAAAAGAAAGCGCGCGATGTTGGAAGAACAGATGAAGACCTTGCAAACGGAAATGGACACCCTATCAGTTAACGGAGTAGTTCCAAACGAAAGTAGAGCGAACCTTTTCCAAGCATATAATGACGCACGTTCGCCGGCCGATAGAAGCTTTTTCCAGAATCAAATCGATGTCAATCTGAAATTTGGAGCCAAATTCGACGGACTTCAAATGTTGCGTGATGAAATGATTGTGAAACTGGCCAAGTTCGAAGATTCCTATGAACAAGCTGAATCGGATGCAAACACACTTTTCAACCACAAGTTTATTGTAGAATCTGCCGTCATTGCCGACAAAAAGGACAGACCAAAAAAGGCCATTATTATTTTGATGTCGACTTTTGGGGCTTTCTTTTTCATGATTTTCGCGCTTCTTTTGCGTGAGCGTTTCAAAGAATTGAAGAAAATCGCCTAATGCACTTTCTTCGCTCGAATATTGGATTGGGTCTCGCGGGACTGCTTTATATCCTGTTTTCGGCGTACTTCATTTGGTTCGACCAAGCGTATTTCGCTCTTCTTTCCATCGGATTATTATTCATTTATTTTGCTGTCTATTATTCCGAGTACAGTTTTCTAGCCTTGGCATTTCTAACGCCGCTGAGTATAAATATTGAAGAATACACGAATAGTTTGGGGCTTTTCGTCCCTACAGAACCTTTGCTTTTTGGAATGATGCTGTTGCTTATCATGCAAGAAACGAGAAAAGGATTTATTCCAAAACACGTGTGGCGAAGCCCAATCTTGATTGCCGCAGCAGTATATGTGACCTGGCTTTTGTTGAGTACAATTAGCTCATCAGAACCGCTTGCTTCTATCAAATTCGTTATCGCGAAACTTTGGTTTTTCGTTCCACTTTTGCTTTTGGGGCCAATTGTTTTCGGCAAGAAAAAAAACATTCAAACCTTCCTTTGGTTGTTCATCATTGGAATGGTAATCGCAGTGATGTACACTGTAACTCTTCACGCCACTTATAGTTTTGGCGAAAAAGAAAGTCATTGGGTAATGTGGCCATTTTTCAAAGATCACACGATTTATGGTGCCATTGTCGCACTGACTTTGTTGCTGGCGATCGGGTTGTATCAAAGCAAAAAATACACCTTGCTCACCCAAGTCGTTTTGATTTCAATGATAGCCGTTTTAGCGATTGGGCTGTACTTTTCTTATACGCGTGCAGCTTGGTTGAGTGTGGTGGGTGCCTTTGGAATTGGTTTGGTCATTAAACTCAGAATCAAATTTTCGTACTTGTTTGGTGTCACTGCCTTTCTTGGAATTATCTTGTTTTTCTCATGGGACAACCTTCAGATGGAATTGGCGAGAAACAAGCAAGACCATACCACAGAAGATTTTGGTGAACGCCTTCAAAGTGCTACGAATGTCACGACAGACGCTTCCAATTTGGAACGATTGAACCGTTGGTCGTGTGCTTGGGAAATGTTCAAAGAACGCCCAGTTATTGGTTTCGGGCCTGGGACCTACGCTTTTGAATATGCCCGTTTTCAAGCTCCAGAAAACCTCACTATTATCTCCACCAATTTTGGCGATGCCGGAAATGCGCACAGCGAATATTTGGGACCACTTTCCGAAACTGGCTTGCCGGGATTGATCTTTTTCTTGATTTTGATTGGCTTCGTTTTTTACAAAGGTATCCGACTTTATTTGGATTGGCCCGAGGAAGACAATGAGATAAAACAACTGCTTTTCTTCATGATATTGGCCTTGTCTTCGTATTTCATTCACGGCTTCTTAAACAATTATCTGGATACGGATAAGGCTTGTATTCCTATCTGGGGAATGGCGGCGATTTTTATTACTTTGGAGCAGAGGTTGAAGGAACTGAAGTTTTAAGTCAAAAGCCTTTCACCTTAGATCTTCAACATCAAAATTCCCTTAAGATTATTTCAAAAATGTAACACCTTCATTCAGTCCAAATGCCAATTCGCTGATTTTCGCATATTGAAGCATCGATTCTAAATTGTCACGAATTTCTTTGAATTCATCGTGCATAGGGCAAGGACGAAGTTCATCGCAATTCTTCAAGCCCAAACCACATTCTTTGAATATAGAATCACCGTCTATAGCGTTTACCACATCGGCTAGCACCAAACAATCGAGTTTTTCAGCTTCTAGAAAAAATCCACCATTCGGTCCTTTTTGCGAATCCACGAGATTTGAGCGAACCAATTGTTGTAATATTTTTGCTGTAAAAGCCTCCGGCGAATCGATGGCTTCCGCTATACTTTTCAAATTAACGCGCTCTTGTGTATCCGAAGTATTCGCTATGAAAACAACTGCCTTGATACCGTATTCGCACGTTTTTGAGAACATTTTACTTTTAATTTCAGCCAAAGATAAAGACTTTCGTCAAATAAAAGACTTTTTTATCCGAATATATTTTTATGGAAGAAGACTTTGACTTTTGACCGTTGACCATTGATTGTTCGTGGAGAATAATTTGATTGTGATTGAGTCAAAAGTCATAAAGTCACAGGTCAACGGTTAATAGTCAACGTAATTTAAAAGTCTTTTCCCTATCTTTGCCCCTCGAAAATCGCACAAAAATGTCCAAAAAATATCCCGTTTACGAAGGTTTAGATTTACCAAAAGTTGCCGCCACCATTCAAGAGAATTGGAAACAAAACCAAATTTTCGAAAAATCGATTTCGGAACACGAAGGAGATCCATCGTTTGTTTTTTACGAAGGACCGCCCTCTGCCAACGGTATGCCGGGTATTCACCACGTTATGGGCCGTGCGATTAAAGACATTTTCTGTCGTTACAAAACCCTCAAAGGATTTCAAGTACAACGAAAAGCGGGTTGGGATACCCACGGTTTGCCTGTAGAATTGAGTGTTGAAAAAGCCCTCGGCATTACGAAAGAGGATATCGGAACAAAAATTTCTGTCGAAGAATACAACAAAGCTTGTCGCGAGACCGTGATGCAATATACGGATGTGTGGAACGATTTGACTGAAAAAATGGGCTATTGGGTCGACATGAGCGATCCCTACATCACCTACGAACCCAAGTATATGGAGTCTGTTTGGTGGTTGCTCGGACAATTGTACAAAAAGAATTTAATTTATAAAGGATACACAATTCAACCGTATTCACCAAAAGCGGGAACGGGTTTGTCCTCGCATGAAATCAATCAACCGGGTTGTTATCGAGATGTGACGGATACATCGTGTGTCGCACAATTTAAGGTTTTGGAGAATGAATTATCCACCTTTGGAGGCGCCCAAAAGGATGAAGACACCTTCCTTTTAGCTTGGACTACGACTCCATGGACATTACCTTCCAACACCGCACTAACAGTCGGACCAAAAATTGAATACGTTCTAGTAAAAACATTCAACCCATATACCTTCCAAAAGCAAAACGTAATCCTAGCGAAAAACTTGGTTGGGTATCAGTTTGGAAAAGGATTTCAAGCGGTAGAAAACGAAGACGAACTTTCGAATTACAACGAAGGAGACAAACAAGTTCCTTTCTTCGTTGCAGATGAATGTCTTGGAAAAGATTTGATCGGTTTGCGTTACGAGCAATTGCTTCCTTACGCACAACCAGCTGAAAATCCTGAGAAAGCTTTTGTGGTTATCAGTGGTGATTTCGTGACAATCGATGATGGAACAGGAATCGTGCACACAGCGCCAACTTTCGGAGCGGACGATGCCAAGGTTGCTGCAGATGCAGGCGTTCCAGGAATGTTGGTCGATGACGGAAACGGAAATTTAGTTCCTCTTGTCGATTTACAAGGTAAATTCAGACCAGAAATCGGAGAATTGGCTGGATTGTACGTCAAAAACGAATACTACGACGACGGTCAAGCGCCCGATAAATCAGTAGATGTTTTGATTTCTATAGATTTGAAAACAAGAAATCGCGCTTTTAAAGTCGAGAAATATGTCCACAGTTATCCTCATTGCTGGAGAACGGACAAACCGATATTGTATTACCCTTTGGATTCATGGTTCGTAAAAGCGACCGAGTCTAAAGAACGAATGATGGAACTCAACACTACTATCAATTGGAAACCAGAATCGACAGGTACAGGCCGTTTCGGAAAATGGTTAGAGAATTTGAACGATTGGAATCTTTCTCGTTCTCGATATTGGGGAATACCCATCCCGATTTGGTCGACAGAAGATGGCGCTGAACGTGTTTGTATTTCGTCAGTAGAAGAGTTAAAAACCGCTTGCGATGCTTCAGTTTCTGCTGGAATAATGGAGACAAATCCATTGTCCGATTTCGAAGTGGGCAATATGTCCAAAGAGAATTACGCGCAAGTAGATTTACACAAAAACTATGTAGATGAAATCGTTTTGGTTTCGTCAAAAGGTGAAGCAATGCGCCGTGAGTCGGATTTAATCGACGTATGGTTCGATTCAGGTTCGATGCCGTATGCGCAAGTGCATTATCCTTTCGAAAACAAAGAAGCGATAGACAACAACAAGGCATATCCAGCTGATTTTATCGCCGAAGGAGTCGATCAAACACGAGGTTGGTTCTATACTTTACATGCGATCGGAACCATGGTTTTCGATTCAGTTGCCTATAAAAATGTGGTTTCAAACGGATTGGTTTTGGACAAAAACGGACAAAAAATGTCGAAACGTTTGGGCAATGCGGAAGATCCATTTGAGATTTTACCAAAATACGGTCCCGATGCCACGCGTTGGTATATGATTACGAATGCACAGCCATGGGACAATCTGAAATTTGACAAAGACGGAATCACCGAAGTGCAACGAAAATTCTTCGGGACGCTTTACAATACGTATTCCTTCTTCGCGCTGTACGCCAATATCGATGAGTTCGATTATTCTCAGCCCGATTTGCCAATTAACGAAAGACCAGAAATCGACCGTTGGATATTGTCGCAATTGAATACCTTGATAAAAGAAGTAGAATCTGCTTTCGAAGCATACGAGCCAACAAGAGCGGGACGTGCTATTCAAGATTTTACCGTCGATCATTTATCGAATTGGTTTGTACGTTTGTCACGCCGCCGATTCTGGAAACAGGGTGCCGATGACCAAAACGATAAACTTTCGGCGTATCAAACTTTGTATACCTGTTTGGAAGCGATATCCATCATGAGTTCGCCAATTTCTCCTTTCTTCATGGATCAGTTGTATATGGATTTGCAATCTGTAAAAGGTCAAGGGAAAGAATCCGTGCATTTGGCCGACTTCCCGAAAGTGAGCGAAAACTTGATTGATTCAGACTTGGAGAAACAAATGGAGATTGCTCAAAAAGTATCTTCATTGGTGCTTGGTTTGCGTAAAAAAGAGAGAATTCGGGTACGTCAACCGCTTCAAAAAATAATGGTTCCAGCTTTGGATCCTGAGTTTGTAAAAAACGTATTGCACGTTCAAGATTTGATTCTTTCCGAAGTAAATGTGAAGGAATTGGAGGTATTGGAAGAAGGAAGCAATGTGCTGGTAAAAGGGATCAAACCTAATTTCAAAACCATCGGTCCGAAATATGGAAAATACATGAAGGCCATTGCTGAATTGGTGAGCAAATTTGTTCAATCTGAAATTCAAGCGATTGAAAAAAACGGTGGATGGAATGGTGATGTGAATGGTGAATCCATCGAATTGACGATTGAAGATTTCGAAATATCGGCCCAAGAAATTCCTGGTCTTTTGGTAGCGAGCGAAGGTTCGTATACCGTTGCTATGGATGTTACCATTTCAGATGAACTGCGCAAAGAAGGTTTGGCAAGAGAAGTCATCAATCGCGTTCAGAACTTCCGTAAAGAAGCTGGATTTGAAGTGACAGATCGTATTGCTATCGTCATGGAAAGCACCGATATTATTCAAGGAGCAGTAAAAGGGAATAGAGACTTTATTTGCAACGAAGTATTGGCGAATAGCATCATATTCAATACTGTTAATGAAAATGCGCTCGTTACAGATATTGAATCTGAAGGTGACACCAAGTTAGTTTTAACCAAGGTATAGATAGAGCAAGAAACATCAGTTAATTATTTCAACTCATAAAAAAAACGCCCTCCAACTTAAAAGTTAGAGGGCGTTCCCTATTTTGCGTTAACAATTAATTAGTTTGTAATCTGATATTTTCTTTCCGTGTTAAACATTTCTGAAAAGTTTATGTCAGTAAAATCAGCTCTCGCTGGATTGAGTTGGACAACAGTTAGAAACTGTTCTTGCTTTTTAACTTTACTCGGTACCATGGCAAACATTTCTGTATCTGATTCATAATCGAAATATTGAATCGCCAATGTACCTTCAACAATTGAGAACAAACAAGGGACATATCCGCCATCCTTGTAAAAGTTCAACAGGTAAGACTGATTGGATACTTTACTTAAAACATTTTTCGAGTTGGGCCCTATCACTTCCTCACGGTGACGAATTCCAAAATAATAACGGTGTCCTTGCAAAGTAAAAGGTATTGAATCCGTTTCATGAATCCCGAAGATATAGTTGTTACGAACTATGCATTTTCCACCATCGTTTACCGAATCTTTTGAAACGAGACCAATCATAGTGCTTATTTTAAATATCCCAATTGGGGACAATTCAAAATAGATATCGCTTTTATAATTACCATAGTGAATGTGCATATGGAGTGATTAAAGACTCGCTTCCTATAGGAATAGGCTTAGCAAATTCATATGATATTTATGTAAAACCTAAAAAAGGAATAATAAACAGACTTAGCAAGGCAATTTTTTTCATAACTTAAAGGTAAATTCGTAATTATGCATAAACGCTGGTTAGTCACACCTCCCATTCCGAAAATCGAAATAGAAAACCTGAGCAACGAGCTGAAGGTTTCTAAGGTAGTCTCGGAGGTTTTGTTACAAAGAAACATCAACACTTTTTCTGAGGCGGAAGAATTCTTCCGCCCAAATTTGGCCAAACTACATGATCCATTTTTAATGAAAGGGATGGATTTAGCCGTTAAAAGGTTGACAGTTGCTATCGACAACAAACAAACGATACTGCTGTTTGGAGACTATGACGTGGACGGAACTACTTCGGTTTCATTGCTGTATTCTTATTTAAAAAAAAGAGGCGAAAATCTCATCTATTATATTCCAGATCGCTACGAGGAAGGATACGGTGTTTCCCAGAAAGGAATGGAACTTGCTATTCAGCAAAAAGTCGATTTAATCATCACCCTGGATTGTGGTATTAAAAATAAAGCGGAGCTTGATTTCGCTGCAGAAAATGGAATCGACATAATCGTGTGTGATCATCACGAACCTGGAGATGAATTACCTAAAGCAATCATCTTGAATCCAAAGCAAAAAGGGTGTACTTATCCTTTTAAAGACCTATGTGGTTGTGGGGTTGGATTTAAATTTATTCAAGCGTTACAAAAATCAAAGAATTGGTCGGAGGAGGAAGTAATGAATCTTCTTGATTTTGTTGCTGTTGCCATTGGCGCCGATTTAGTGACGGTTGTCGACGAAAATAGAATTTTAGCGGCCGAGGGCATGAAGAGATTCAACCAGAATACGCGAAAAAATTTTGAAAAACTGCTCGAAATTGCCGGTAAAACAAAACCTCTTTCATTAACCGATGTGGTATTTACTATTGCACCTAGAATAAATGCGGCAGGAAGAATAAATCTAGGGAGTGATGCGGTTCGTTTGATGATATCAGAAGATGATGATGAAATTGCTTTTTTTGCCAACAGTATAAATGAGCACAACACGGAGCGCAGGGCACTAGACGAAACAATAACGAAGGAAGCGCTCGAAATTATTTCCTCGGACGTAAATTTTGAGAACAAGAAATCAACGGTGGTTTATAAAGAAGGCTGGAGCAAAGGGGTAGTCGGTATTGTGGCATCTCGTTTAATAGAACGACATTTCAGACCAACCATAGTTTTTGCAGAGAGTAACGGATTGTTGACGGGTTCGGCTCGCACGGTGAATGACTTTGATATTCACGAAACCTTAACAGGATGTGCGGATTTAATTGAAAAATATGGTGGACATACACATGCTGCTGGCCTTACATTAAAAAAAGAGAACATTGAAGAATTCACCAATAGGTTTGAAGGCATAGTTGCCAGAGGTTTAAAGCCAGATGATCTTAACCCAACAGAAAATGTTGATATTGAAATTCAATTCAGCGATATTTTTAATCCCGGGGAGTCTTTACAAGCTCTACCACGATTGAAAAGGGTATTGGATCAGCTCGAACCACATGGTCCTGGGAATATGAAACCTGTATTTTTAACGAAGAATGTATTTGCTGTCGCAACGAGAATTCTGAAAGACAAACATCTAAAATTAACATTAATGCAACCGCAATCTGATTTCACTCTGGAGGCAATAGGGTTTAACTTGGCTGAAAAAGTAGATTTTTTAGCGAGCGGTGTACCAGCGGATATCATTTACACCTTGGAAAGTAATACGTGGAATGGAAAAACGACCTTGCAATTGAATGTGAAGGATGTTAGAGAAACGGTTTAATTTCGGACTTCGACATGCTCAGCCCTCGGTTTATTTTGCGCAGACTGAGCATGTCGACGTCCGTTATCCTATAATTCCGGCATCTCTCGTGTAAAGGCTGGAATACCTGTGATGTCCATTCCTGTTATCAACAAGTGAACATCGTGTGTTCCTTCGTAAGTCAAAACAGACTCCAAGTTCGCCATGTGACGCATAATTGAATATTCGTTTGTGATACCCATTGCACCGTGAATTTGACGTGCTTCACGAGCGATGTCCAATGCAATTTCTACGTTATTCCTTTTTGCCATCGAAATTTGAGCAGATGTTGCTCTTCCGTCATTGCGCAATTGACCCAATCTAAAAGTCAACAATTGAGCTTTCGTGATTTCGGTAATCATTTCCGCCAATTTCTTTTGTATCAATTGAAATCCACCGATTGGAACACCAAATTGAGTTCTTTCTTTTGAGTAACGCAAGGCTTGATCGTAACAATCCATCGCAGCTCCAAGAGCTCCCCAAGCGATTCCAAATCGGGCTGAATCCAAACAACCTAACGGAGCGCCTAGACCAGATTTGTTTGGTAAAATATTTGCTTTCGGTACGCGCACATTTACAAAAATCAACTCTCCAGTTGCTGAAGCGCGAAGTGAATGTTTACCGTGCATTTCTGGAGTGGAAAATCCTTCCATTCCTCGTTCAACGACTAAGCCATGAATTCGACCTTCTTCGTTTTTTGCCCAAACAACAGCGATATCTGCAAATGGGGCATTCGATATCCACATTTTTGCACCGTTCAAAATGACATAATCACCGTCGTCTTTGAAATTGGTAATCATACCACCCGGATTGGAACCATGGTCAGGTTCAGTCAAACCGAAACAACCTATCATTTCACCTGTTCCTAATTTCGGCAAATATTTCATACGTTGCTCTTCGTTTCCGTATTTCCAGATCGGATACATCACCAATGAACTTTGAACAGAGGCAGTTGAGCGCAAACCAGAGTCACAACGTTCTAATTCTTGCATGATAATTCCGTACGAAATTTGATCCAATCCTGGACCACCATATTCCTCTGGAATATAAGGTCCAAAAGCACCAATTTCGCCCAATCCTTTTAATAAATGTCTGGGAAATGTACAGTTTTCGTAATTATCCTCAATTATAGGGGAAACTTCCTTTTTTACCCAAGCGCGCGCAGCGTCACGTACAAGCTTTTGCTCATCCGTTAAGAAGTCGTCCATTGCATAATAATCGGGGTGTGTGTATTGATCAGTTGCCATTCAATTTTATCTTTGTAATTTCGCCAAAGTTAGGAATAATTTACTCCTATCTAAGCCGAAAAAGTAACTATCAATTAATAACAAAAGAATAAACAGAATGTTTCCCGTACTTCAAAGTTCTTTCTTCGGGATACAAGATGCCACATGGCACGTTATGGAATTGGGATCAAAGGCGGGAACTTTCGGTACGTTTCAACTCTTTTTTTTACTTGTTTCTTTATTGTTGATTGTGTTTTCTAAAGCGGGCAATACACAAAGTTTTAGGGTTTTGCTAAAGATTTTCTTTCAGCCTGGCCAAACGGAATCTCAAAAAAGGGAAGGATGGCCAATGCTGGGGTCTCCTGCATGGTTTCTCGCTTTTAACTTTGTTATCACCTTAGCACACAGTATTTATTTAATCATTAGTGACAAACAGGGCGAGAGTTTAACATCAATCGTTTATGCTTTGGGAATATCGCTGGGCTTTTTCATGTTGGCCTTTGTAGCGATGTCTTTTGTAGCTTTTTTAACTGGTTTAAAATCAATTTATCAAGTACCTCTTCAGACGACATGGGTACTTCCTCAATTCGTTGGACTTATTTTTTTTCTTCTCAATCTGATATGGGTGCTTAATCCATCCTACGCCGATATTTTGGTATTACTGTTATTTACACTCTTTTTTCTTTTGAATTTTAAAAGGATCATTCGGTCCTCGCTATTTTTGTTGAGAAAGGGGGTAGAGTGGTATTATATTTTGTTGTACCTTTGCACGCTTGAAATCCTGCCTATTAGTATTTTAGCATGGTTTCTGTATACATGGATGTTTAAATAATGTTCAATTAAAAAGTAACGATTTTGTCTATAAAAACTATACTCGTATCTCAACCTAAACCGGAAGGTGAAAAATCACCTTATTTTGATTTAGCCGAGAAATATAAACTAAAAATAGATTTTCGATCTTTTATACACGTAGAAGGTATAGATGCTGCGGAATTTAGAACGCAAAAGGTCAATATTCCTGAACATACTGCTATTATTCTAACTTCCAAAACAGCCGCTGACCATTTCTTCAGAATAGCAAAGGAAATAAGATTTGACGTGCCGGATTCCATGAAATATTTTTGTATTTCGGAAGCTGTCGCTTTTTATCTTCAAAAATATGTTACCTATAGAAAAAGAAAAATTTTCTATGGTAAGCAAACGATAGAAGATTTAATGGATGTCATAAAAAAGCACAAGAGTGAAAAATTCTTGTTGCCTTGTACGGATATTCTTAGAGATAAAATTCCCGCAACACTAGAAGAACACAATGTCGATTTTACCAAAGCTTGTTTGTATAGAACGGTGGCTTCTGATCTTTCTGATTTGGAAGATGTGTATTATGATATTCTTGTATTCTTTAGTCCAGGCGGGATAGAATCTTTAGTGAAAAACTTCCCAGAGTTTAAACAAAACGACACCTTGATTGCGGCTTTTGGGCCAACAACAGCAAACGCTGTATTAAACAACAAGTTAAGAGTCGATATTTCAGCCCCACTTCCCAATGCACCATCGATGACGGCCGCAATTGAGAATTTTGTGAAGGATGTCTTGAAGAAGAAGAAATAAAGATATTTGATTGCATTTGAATGGAGAACTAAAACAGGTTCTCCATTTTTTTGCGCCAATATTTTAATCCCTCACCAGCGCCCATTTTCAATACTTCAAATCCAGCTGGGGCGTTCAATTCATTAGCATGTGGGTCGATAATTATTTTTTTAGAGTCATTTTTAGCAGCATGAATAAGTCCAGCTGCGGGATAAACATTCAGTGATGTACCAATTACAATAAAAATATCAGTTTTCGAAATAATCTTTGCCGCCGTTTCTAGCATGGGAACTTCTTCGCCAAACCAAACCACATTCGGACGCAACGGGAATCCTTCGTCACATGTGTCAGTTAGGCTCAATTCCCATCCTTCTATTGGGTAAAGTTTTCTTTCTTGATTCGGGCCTGAACTTTTGGCTTGTCGAATGTTTCCGTGTAAATGCAGCACTTGCGAAGATCCTGCTCTTTCATGTAAATCGTCAACATTTTGAGTGATAACAGTCGTTTCATAGTACTTTTCGAACTCTGCTGTTTGTAAATGTGCCGAATTCGGTGAAGCATCAAGAATTTGTTTTCTTCGCTGGTTGTAAAAATGTTGGACCTTCTCTGGATCTGCTGTCCAAGCTTGAGGCGTGGCCACATCCTCAACCTTAAATTTTTCCCATAATCCACCTGTATCTCGAAATGTACTGATACCGCTTTCTGCGCACATGCCAGCCCCGGAAAAAATTACTAATTTTTGCTTTTGCGTCATAGATGATATTTTAGCTTTTCAATAAT
>DDBE01000041.1 GCA_002332715.1 Flavobacteriales bacterium UBA2040 | reverse complement strand
ACCCTTCAAAACCTACCTTTGGCCATAGCAGCCACAGTGCAATACCTCTCTCCTATTTTTACGGTTATTTTAACCGTGATGGTCTTGAAAGAAAAGGTACTGAAGGCACAGTGGATTTTCATTATATCCGCATTTTCGGGTGTGGTATTAATCGGTGTGAATAATCTAATTAATGAAGGAGAAATAACTTTGGACACCACCTGGTTGCTTCTTGGAGTTGTTTCTGCTTTTTTTGCTGGGATAGCTTATTTAGCGATTATCAAACTAAAACATACGGATTCGCCTATTAACATTGTGATGTATTTTCCAATGCTGGCCTTGCCGATTACCGGAGTTTGGTGTCTTTACGATTTTGTTATGCCCAAGGGTTGGGAATGGTTCATCCTTTTGTTTATAGGAATTTTTACCCAAATTGCACAAATATTAATGACGAAAGCTTTGCACGCGACGGATACAGCTCGAGTTGTTCCTTTTAAATATTTAGGAGCTATTTACGCTTTATTGGTGGGCTGGTTTGTATTTGATGAACGCTTGAATTTTATCCTGATTTTAGGCATTGTATTGATCGTTTTTAGCGTTGTGGCAAATGCATTGTATCAATATAAAGCCAAAGCCTGATTTTTTCCTAAATTTACAATATGAGTGATAAAATTAATCGGTTACATTTAGCCCACTTCGGAAACATTGAGCTGCTTGCAAAACAAGTGGTCGAAGGTTTTATCACCGGTATGCACAAAAGCCCGTTTCATGGATTCTCTGTTGAATTTGCCGAACATCGTTTGTATAACAAAGGGGAATCGACGCGACATATAGATTGGAAGCTTTTCGCTCGATCCGATAAAATGTTCACGAAGAAGTACGAGGAGGAAACGAATTTGAGATGTCAGATTGTTATCGATACCTCAAGCTCTATGTATTATCCTATTGATAGTGCGAACAAATTGAATTTTTCAGTTTATGCAGCTGCTTCCTTGATTGAACTTTTAAAGCGGCAAAGAGATGCTGTTGGAATTTCACTTTTTAATGAAAAACTCGATTTACATACACCAGCAAAATCAAGTCAAAGACATCATGTCTATTTGTATAGTGAACTGGAAAAATGTCTACAGAAATTCAAGGAAGAATCAAAAAAACAAACAGATTCTGAAACTGCTTTACATGCAATTGCCGAGTTATGTCATCAACGATCGTTGATTGTAATTTTTTCTGACTTGTTGGATGATCCAGATAAAACAGATAAGCTCTTTGAAGCGCTTCAGCATTTGAAACATAACAAACACGAAGTAATTCTTTTCCATGTGACGGACAAGAAAAATGAAATAGATTTTGAATTGGACAATCGTCCGTATACGCTTTTGGACATGGAAACTGGCGAGAAAATGCGTCTACAACCTGCTGAGATAAAGGAAAAATACCAGAATGAGATACAGTCTTATTTTAAAGAAATAGAAATGCGTTGTATTAAAGATAGAATTGATTTTATGCCGGCGGATATTTCTGAAGGATACGAACAAGTATTGTTGAAATACTTGATTAAGCGGCAAAAAATGGGTTAATCATACTGCCCCGTTGCTAACAAAACCAAAGTACACACCTCTTCACAAATTATTCCTTTCGGTCGAGCCAAATCGTAAAATTCTTGATTCTCTGTGCCTGGATTGAAAATTATTCGTCTGGGCTGAATATGATTTAAGATAAAATCATATAAACTAGGCTGATTCTTTGGCCCAACATACAACGTTACGGTATCAATATCTTCTATCGGTTTTTCTGCCGTTTCGAAAAAAATCCCGTCAACTTCTCCTTTTCTTTGCCCGAATGCTTTCACATCCTTTCCTTTGCCCAAAAGTGCTTTTATCGCTTTGTAGGAATATCGTTCGGGGTTTTCTGAAGCTCCAATTACTAGTGTATATTTCTTTCTCATTTCTTAATAGGCTGATGCACAGGCTGTAATAAATCAAGCACCGTTTTAACTGGACTGAAAATTTCATTCGGAATTTCAACGAAAACGGTGTTCCATTTTGACATCGAGCCGTTCCATAGTCCTGGCAATTCACAATACCTGATTTTCTTACCTATGTATTCTTTATCGACGACAAGGTATTTAGATTCATCCATGAACTCGTTCAAATCGTATTTCCTTCCATTCGCATCCGCAGTCGCGAGGGCTATCATCACAGGATTAAAATGTGTACTCTTCACTATCAACGACTGTTGTTCTGAACTAATTTGTGTTTTCTCAACAATTTGTTTCGTCAATTTATTCTTATCCTTTACCCAATATGGACCGCCTCCCGGTTGACCAACATTTCTTACCATTCCACAAACACGAATAGGTGCTTTTAGACTATGGAGGATTTCATTATTTGTCCAATTTTGGATATCAGACGTATGAATTAACTGATACTTACTGTTTAATTGCTCAAAGCGGTGTAGATCAAAATCATCAATTAAAGCGTAAATTTCAGATTGAACATTGTCCAATACACTCAAAATCAATTTCCAATGTCGTTGCGAAAAACTGTGATGATCCCAATGTTGAATATTATCTATGTTCTTTATTAATATGATGTCTTCCTGAATAAGATCGAGATTAGCCAAGAGTGCGCCATGTCCAGCTGGTCGTTTGATCAACTCCCCGTTTTCGTCAAGTGCAGGACTTCCGTCCGGATTAAACCCGTACGCATCGGTACTCGATTCTTGATAAGAAAACCCTATGCTACGTCCAGGGCCACTGAATTTTCGGAGGTTCGAAATACTTTTTTTGATTTCATTTTCAAATTCCTTTTGAATCGTAAAATGCATTTGTTCAACAGTAAAATGAACGTCTTCACCTTGTAAAATTTGTTCTTGAATAGGATTTATGGCAAAATGCCCCATACTATGAAAAGGAATCAGTCCTTTTGGTTTTTGTCCCAATTGCAATCCAGAACCGTTTAAAATATACATCACCACTTCTCTAGTATCGAAGCTTCCTTTTTTAATTTTTTGTTTCAAGTCGAAAGGTAAAAAATTGTAGAAAGCAAAATCTTCCATACTATTTAAAAAGCGCTCCACCATAGCTGTGTTGTGCTCGTCAGGACTCTCTAAATAATTGTATAAAAACTGAAACATGCGCGATCCAGAACCTGATGCAGGTATGAAAAAGGATTTGGTCTGGTCACTTTTTTTTCCTGCACGAATTTGGGCATCAATTTCATCGTTAGAAAACTTTAATATTCCCTCATTAACTCTACACGGCGCAAACAGCTCAATTTTAGGATTGCCGTTCATTGTATTCTTTTGCTGCCTAATTGCTTCCGCTGGTAATTTTCCTTCCAATTCTTTGTTTCTTTGTAGGGTGAATATACTGTATGCTTACCTTCAATATCGATGGAATTCGCTTTTTATTGTACGTAAAAAGAATGAATTTGTTTTCTCCATTGAAGATTCACGGCGTAAAAGTAAGGGTAATTTGAAATTTGAAGTTGAATTGCTTCCCTTTCTTGAAGAAACTAAGTATTCCAAACGTAATATCGATGTCACGGATTTTGGCGCTGAATCTAAAAAAATAGGCAACTCTCGAACTATTCAATCCATATACAAAACAGATGTGGCCAACCGCAAATGGCAACGATTCATGCATCAATTAATTTTTGATTCACAAGCTGTTGAGATTCTTGAAATGGGAACCTCCCTTGGTTTTACGACTATATACCTCGCCCAAGCAACAAAAGGAAAAGTCACCACGATAGAAGCATGTCCAGTAAAGCACAACGAAGCCAAAAACCTATTTGATAAACTAGAACTATTGAATATTGAGGCAATAAATGACACTTTCTCCTATTATTTGGCAGGATCTAATCATGTGAAATTTGACTATATTTATTTAGACGGACATCATAATGGAGAAGCGGTTCTTAAATATATCGAGAGGTTGAAACCAATGATGGCAAAAAACACACTTATTCTAGTCGATTATATTCGTTGGAGTGCAGGTATGTTTGCAGCATGGAACAAATTGCTGGCCGACGATTATTTCTCTGAGAAAAATGATTTGTTTCGCATGGGGATTTTAAAGAAAGGAAATGTTTAGAGCCTTGTTTTTCAGTTTGACAATAGTGCTGATTTCAGCATGTGAGTTAGTTGATAATCAAAATTTGACCGAAAAAGCTATTACAGAAATGGCGAAAGAAAAAAAGTGTGCGATTAATTTGCAGACTTCCGTAGAGTACGATAAATCTAAATTAGTTATAAAAACCGATTATCCATTTCAAGATAAATTTGAAGAAGGTAAGTTTGTTCTGGATGTTTTCAAAAACCTGAAATCACAAGGCGTTTATTATGATTTGATTCAACTAACTGATCCTTCAAATGGCGATACGACTAAAATAATTAATGGGACTTCCCTAAAAAAGGCAAACAGAAAACGGTATATTTTTCTTGATGATTTAAACAAATTAAAGAAGGGTAAAAGACTCGATTTTGAGAAGATTATCTATAATGAACTTGCCCTGAAGACATTGCGTCAACCTCAAAAGAATTTA
>DDBE01000101.1:3395-4062 GCA_002332715.1 Flavobacteriales bacterium UBA2040 | reverse complement strand
CGACCAAATACAAGATTGCTCAACAAGCTGCTATTGATGCGTGTAAAGAAATTCTATCCATTTATCATCTTGGTTTTGACACCAACAACAAGGAAGACGGCTCTCCAGTAACAACGGCTGACCTTCGTTCATCGGAGATTATAAGTGCTCATCTTGAAAAAACAGGAATCCCAATTATTGGAGAGGAACGAAAGAACACACCTTTTCCAGAACGGAAATTGTGGGTCGAAAACTGGTGCGTGGATCCTTTGGATGGAACGAAAGAATTCATCAAACGAAATGGCGAATTTTGTGTGAACATTGCTCATGTTGAAAATGGCAAAGCTGTTTTTGGTTTGATAGCAGAACCTTGCAAAGGACGAATGATATTTGGTGGATCGGATTTCGGAGTGTATTTATGGGATTTCGAAAACGATTCGAAGAAAGAACATATCAAAGAATTAACTCCCATCCTAAATTTAGACGAAGATGTGGTTTGGATTGCTTCGAGAAGTCACGAAGGTGCAGATGCAGATTGGGTGGGGAAACTTTCTAAACCTTTTCGTTCGGTTAAAAAAACGCCTAAAGGCAGTGCGATAAAATTCTTTGACTTGGCTTTAGGTTTAGCTCATATCTGCCCGCGTTTTGCGCCGACAATGGAATGGGACATTGCGGCTGGGCAAGCTAG
>DDBE01000101.1:2932-3164 GCA_002332715.1 Flavobacteriales bacterium UBA2040 | reverse complement strand
ATTGCGGCTGGGCAAGCTATTTTAGAAGCCTTGGGTGGGACAATTATCTCAACTGAAAATGGACAACCCTTAACATACAACAAAGACAGTTTATTCAATCCGTTTTTCGTTGCAAAAACTTCTGCCTTTTTAATACGAGAGAAAAAATTCAGTTCTTTGCACTCAATTTAAGTTTGAAAATAGAAGCAGCAATAAAACTTCTCTCTGTTCCTTTTAATCAAAGGCATCAATT
>DDBE01000101.1:0-2577 GCA_002332715.1 Flavobacteriales bacterium UBA2040 | reverse complement strand
CTTTAACACTTATATCGAAATTGTGGCCCGATTACCATAACTATTAATCCTTCTTTCTCGGATTCGGACGATATGTTGTTTTTCTGTTGTTTCCCCCTTTAAATGGTTTCTTACCCCCTTTTCCTGATTGTCGCCCAGATGATGCATTCCATTCTGGTCCTTCGCCTAACTCTTTCGGCAAAGCATGCTGAGGAACATCCATTTCAATCAATCGTTGGATTTTCGCCAACTTCGGCATATCCTTCGGATTAATAAAAGTAACTGCTTCACCTTTTGTATTTGCTCGAGCTGTTCTTCCTACACGGTGAACGTAATCTTCGGCATCTCTTGGCGCATCGAAATTGATGACCATATTGATTTCCTTGATGTCGATTCCTCGAGACATGACGTCAGTGGCTACCAAAACACGAATTCTTCGAGAACGGAATTTCAATACCACATCTTCACGACCTTCTTGGTCCAAATTGGACGAAATTCCTTTAGCTGGAATACCATTTCTGGATAAATAACGAGCAATTTGGGAAACTTTGTCCTTAGCAGAAGTAAAGACGATGATACTTGAATAGTCTTTTCTGTCGTCCAATATATGCTTCAACAAGGCTTCTTTTTGATTGTCAAAAACCAAATAAACACCTTGGGTAATTCCAGCGGCTGGTTTCGATAAACTCAAAACGATTTCTTCTGGACTGTGCAACAATTTCTTGGCAAGATCCTTAATCTTCGCTGCCATCGTTGCACTGAACAAAAGATTTTGTCTCTTTTTTGGGAGATACGATATGATTTTCATCAAATCATCGCTGAATCCCATGTCGAGCATTTTATCTGCTTCGTCGAGAATCAAATGCTTAACGTGTTTGAAATTGACATATCCTAGGTTCAAGTGAGAAATCAATTTACCTGGAGTTGCAACAATTATATCGCGTCCATTCACCAAGGCATCTTTCTGATCGGCAAATTTCGATCCATCACCACCACCATAAATTGCCATAGATCCAACAGAGACGAAGTAAGATAAACCTTGAATTTCTTGTTCAATTTGCAACGCCAATTCACGCGTAGGCACTATGATCAATGTATCAATATGACTCGTTTCTTTCCCGACCATTTTATTTAGGACGGGTAAAATAAATGCTGCTGTTTTACCCGTTCCTGTTTGGGCACAAGCAATTAAATCGCGATTCTGTAATATCAAAGGAATTGCTTGAGCTTGAATCGGTGTTGCATCGGTAAAACCCATATGGTCTAGAGCCTCAAGTATCTCAGTAGACAATTCTAATTCTGTAAATTTCATTGCTGCAAAGATAAGTTTAATTTGTTTGGAAAGTATTGGTTTTCCATAGTTTACAAAAAACACATGTTAATTACTTTATCCTGGTTTTCTATGGTCAAAATTCGCAAGAAGTATAGGTTAAAATAAGTAAGAGCCCCAACAATTATTTGTTGGGGCTCTTTTTGTTTAACCTGTATGGAGCAGAAACAAAAAAGTAAAGCATAAAAAAAGCGACTCTCTTTCGAAAGTCGCTTTTTGGTTTATAAACTAATTCCTTTCTGCATATCGTGCTCTTAAAGAATTGATTCGGTAGGTAATTAGTTTATGCTGACATATTCAACACTTCTTTGGCTTCTATTTCCGTTATCGTTCTAGAAAGACCTGCTTTGTTTAAGTAGGTGCGATTGACCAATTTTCCATGAATGCAAAGTGATGCGCCTGAGTGACCATAATTCTCAATGAAATTGGCAGCATTTCCCCAAGCAAAGACCTTGTGCCATTCGGTTTTCTGTGTTTTCTGCCCATTCGTATCGGTGTAAAACGAATGAGTTGCCACATCAAAACGAGCAACTTTTGCTCCGTTTTTAATCTCTGTGATTTTCAATTCTTTTCCCATGTTCCCGTATAGGGTAACGCTATTTCTTAATGCCATTTGATTGAATTTTATATTGATACTTTTATTAGAAGAGATATAACGACGAGGAACCAACGATCCACATAATTTACCCAACACCCTCGCCGATCTATTCTTTTTATTTATTAAATGATGCTCAAATCATTGATTTCAACTTCCGAAATCGACTTCTTAACACCTTTTGTGTCCTGATAAAAACGAGTAGTTAATCTGCCTTCGATTGCTATGTTTGTACCTTTCGAAGCTTGATGTTCGATAATATTTACCCAGTTGCCCCAAGCGGTCATTTTATGCCAATATTTTTTGATTTTCGGCTGACCAGTCTTATCTAGGTAAGGTTCCTGGGTAGACAGGGTGAAATTTACCACTTTCTGTCCATCTTCGAGTTGCAGGAATTTGGGCTCTGAGCTCATTTTCCCGATTAAGTTTACGTAGTTCATGCTCTATTTTTTAGCTTTTTCTTCTGTTTCAGTTTCGCTGTTGGCCTCTGTATTTCGTGATGAAAGCAATAAAAAATCATTTACCTCAATGTCCGTTACATAGCGTTTCTCGCCATCCTTTTCGTACGAACGGTTTATGATTCTCCCTTCCGTCATGATCTCATGACCTTTCGTGGCCAATTTTGAAAAATTCTCGGCAGTTTTTCCCCACACGACCAAATTGTGCCATTGTG
>DDBE01000214.1 GCA_002332715.1 Flavobacteriales bacterium UBA2040 | reverse complement strand
TTTTCACCAAAATCTCTTTGTCCTAGTTTGTATTTCGATTGAATATCTTCCGCTGGCTTGGTTTTCGAAACTGCAACTAGGGTTACGTTTTGCGGTAATTCTTTTATAAATTCAATAAAATCTAAATCTTTCATTCGTTCAAAGAATAAATTGTCAAGCCACTGCGCATTTTAGGTTCAACCCAAGTCGATTTCGGAGGCATAATCATATTGTTGTCAGCTACTTTTTTCACTTGATCCATTGACACAGGATAGAGAATAAATGCAATATCAAAACCGTCTTTATACATTTTTTTTTTGAGGTTATCTAGTTTCTCAGTACCTGAAATAAATTCGACATTTTTATCTGTCTTTAAATCTTTAATTCCTAAAATTGGGGTCAAAACATAATTTGTTAGGATTTCCGCATCAAGAGATTTAACAGGATGATCAGTCTCGATAATATGGTCTTTGCATATTAAAGAATACCAATTATCATTCATCATCATGATAATTTCATGCTCTAGGTTCGATTTACGTTTTTTATTCAACGCTTTAACCTCGAAATTTTTTGTCAAAGAATTGATGAATTCTTCTTCGCTTAAATCTTCTATGTTCCGTACAATCCGATTGTATTCAAAAACCTTTAATTTGCTCTCGTCAATTAAAAAGCTAAGAAAGTAACCGTCCTTATCACAAGACCTATTTTTTTCAATTCTAAGTTGATTCAAGGCCGCTGAAGAAGCGCTTCTGTGATGACCGTCCGCAATATAACATGCGTCAATTTCTTTAAAGTATTTTGATATTTGTTCACTAATATTTGTTGGTAGCACCCAAAGTTCATGCTTTAATTTATCGGTTGTAGTGAATTCGTAATCAGGACGTTGAGAGGTGGATTGATCGAGAAGAGTGTCTAAACCATCAATTTTTTTATGACACAATAAAACGGGTTCTGCATTATATCCAACTAAGTCTAAATACTTAGTGAAAAGTTTTTCTCTTTTGGTTAAAGTGGCTTCATGCTTTTTAACCCTACCTTCGTTGTAATCACAGGCACTTGTTGCGGCAATAATCCCAGTATATTCTTGATTGTCGCCAGATTGTCGATAAATATAAATGGACGGTGTTTCGTCTGTAATTAAAATTCCTTCGTCGATAAATCTTTGATATTGTTCTTTGACCAGGTTAAGCCGAGACTCCAAATCTAATACTTCGGCTTCTTCTCTGTGAAGGTCAAAATCTGGATTTATGATATGTAAGAAGGAGTATGGGTTACTCTGCATTTTAGCCTTCAAAACATTCGTCCTGTAGGTATAAAATGGACGTGTAGCAACCAAGTGAACTTTGTCACGAACAGGACGCAGAGCTTTAAATGGTCGAATATCCATCGTCTAGTTAAATCTACCGAAGTTTGAAATAATTAAATCAGCTAATTCTTCTCCAATACGGTCTTGAGCTTCAACAGTTGCAGCACCAATATGAGGTGTACATGCAATTCTAGGATGGCTTAAAAGGGCCTGTTTAGGACTAGGTTCGTTTTCAAATACATCTAATCCTGCCGCAGCAACTTTTCCGCCATCAAGAGCTTTTATAAGTGCATCCTCATTAATTACACCACCTCTTGCTGCATTTACAATACGAACACCGTCTTTCATAAGGGAAAACTCTCTTTCACCAAAAACAGCATTACCATCATTTTGTTTAGGTACATGCAAAGATATGAAATCCATTTGATGAAGATTTCCATGTAAATCAGTAGAAACATCAATAGAAACGTTAACAGGATTGATTCCGTGCAACAACGGAAGGTTAACATTAACAGTTTCAGCATCAATTCCGATAGCGACAACTTTCATTCCACTGCCTATAGCATAAGAAGCTAAACTTTGACCGATTCTTCCAAATCCAATAATACCCAAGGTTTTTCCTCGTAATTCAATTCCTTTTCCAAATTCTTTTTTCAAAGTTTTAAAATCACCAGATTCTATGTTTTTGTAACTGGAGTTTAAAAAACGTGATATGGAATAAAGTTTTCCCATCACTAGTTCAGCAACTGATTGAGAAGATGAAGCAGGTGTATTTATTACGATTCTTCCAGCTTCTCTTGCGTATGAAACGTCGATGTTATCCATTCCAACTCCACCACGTCCAATCAATTTTAAATTAGAACAGGCATCAATTACCTCTTTTCTAACTGTGGTTGCACTTCTTACAAGTACAACTTCGAAATTTTTATCATTTACTGCAGTTATTAAATCTTCTTGTTCAACTTTATCTGTTACGACAGTGTAACCAGCTTCTTCAAGTTTTAATTTTCCGGAATTTGATATTCCGTCGTTTGCTAATATTTTCATTTATCCTTTGGATCTTGTGAATTCATTCATTAAATCCACCAAAACTTTTACGCTTGAAAGTGGGAGTGCATTATACATTGATGCTCTGTATCCTCCGACAGATCGATGTCCTTTAAGTCCGACGATGTTAGCATCATTCCACATTTTGTCAAATTCATCTTTCAAAGATTCGTCCGACAAAAGAAAAGTAGCATTCATTTTAGAACGGTCATCTTTGTTCACGGTAGTTGTGAAAAGAGGGTTTGTATCTATTTCATTATAAAGCAATTCAGCTTTAGCATTATTTTCTTTTTCAATTGCCGCGAGACCGCCATTTGCAATAGCGTTTCTTAAGTTGAGCATTGAAACATAAATAGAAAAGACAGGAGGAGTGTTTAACATAGAACCTTTCGCAATTTGCGCAGCTAGGTCCATATATGTTGGCATAAATTTAGAAGTAGATTGGCTCAATACTTCATTTTTCACAATATACAGGGTAGCCCCAGCTGGTCCTAGATTTTTTTGAGCCCCAGCATAGATCAAATCAAAATCGGCAACATTGATCTCTCGTGAAAAAATATCCGATGACATATCACAGACTATACTTCCTGAATACTCTGGGAATTTTTGATATTGCGTTCCGTAAATCGTGTTGTTTGATGTAAAGTGAAGGTAGTCCATATCCGAAGGGACAGCAAAGTCTTTAGGGATATATCCGAAATTTTTATCTTCAGAACTAGCAATTGTAATAACATTCATTCCAACTTTTCCAGCTTCTTTCATGGCCCCACTTGCCCAAGTACCCGAATTGATATAACCAGCTTTTCCAGATCTCATCATATTCAAAGCTGCAATTGAGAAACCTAAAGTTGCTCCGCCTTGAAGAAAAGCAATTGAGTAGCCATCTGGGACATTAAGTGCTTTTTTTACCAATTCAATAGTTTCATCCACAACAGCCACAAAATCTTTATGACGATGTGAAACTTCTAATATGGACAATCCATTAAAATCAAGAACGGCTTTGGAAGCTTCTTGAAATACATTTTGAGGAAGGATACAAGGTCCAGCTCCGAAATTATACGTCATACTAATATTATTGAAAAAAAAGCTACCCAATTGGACAGCTTTAAGTTAACTATTTTTCGTCAGTTTTCTTCGTTGTTTTCTTTGCTACTGGCTTTTTTACCGGTTTTTTCGCTTCTTTTTCTTTTTTAGGTTTGGCAGAAGAGGCTACGACAGCAGGTGCTGCCTTCTTTTTTGGTCTAGTATTACCAAATGAACCGATTGTTCTTTTTCCTTTTGCAGTTTTTTTATCGCCTTTTCCCATGAGTTTGTAATTTTTATTTCGTTATTTTTATGTAATAGACAAATATAGTACTCTATTTAGTTTTTTCCATTAATCGTCTGTGAATTTCTTGTTCAATTATATCACCATTCCTGATGATTTTTGTTGCCCACTTAATCTTTAATTTGATTTGTTCTTCTTTTGAGAGAACAAAAGAGATGTTTTCGTTTTGTAAACGATTCCTTAATGATTGCAAAGTTAAAGCAACTGCAACTGAAATATTATAACTCTCTGTAAATCCATACATTGGGATTTTAACAAAGTAATCAGCGTTATCAACAACTTCGCTGGAGATACCATTCATTTCTGTTCCGAAAACGAGTGCCATGGGGCAATCTAAAGGTAGTTCTGATAATTTAGTATCTTTTTCATGTGGGGTAGTGGCCACGATTTTATACCCTTTGGATTTGAGTTCGTTTAAACATTCTAAGGTCGGGTTTATCCCATTACCATAGCTATATAAGTCAACCCATCGTCCGGCTCCTCGAGCAATATCTCTTTGAATCTTGTATTCGTTGTTTTTTTCAATCGTGCGCAATTCTTGAATGCCAAAACAGTCACAAGTGCGCAGAATTGCACTCGCGTTGTGTTCCTGATAAACATCTTCAAGAACTACTGTTAAGTAATTTGTTCTTAATGCTGCAATTTCTTCAAATAACTCAACTTTTTTTGAGCTAATCATATTGTTTAATTCAGTAAGAACATCCTCTTCCATTTCTTTAAAATAAAAAAAGGGAATCATAAGATTCCCTTTGTAATATATTCAATTGAATTTATTAATTCACTTTTCCAGCTAATTCAGAACCAGCTTTGAATTTCACTACATTTTTAGCAGCGATTTTGATTTCTTTTCCAGTTTGAGGGTTACGACCTGTTCTAGCAGCTCTGTTTGAAACTGAGAAAGATCCAAATCCAACTAATGAAATACGATCTCCTTTTTTCAACGCTTGTCCAGTTGTTTCAACGAATGCATCTAATGCTTTTTTAGCGTCAGCTTTAGTGATTCCGCCGTGTGATGCCATTGCATCAATTAATTCTGCTTTGTTCATAATTTTAAGTTTTAATTAAAGTTCTTTTTAATATTTCAAAGCAAATATAGCTGAATATCAATGCAACCAACGGTTTGACTGTTAAAAAGGGGTGTTTTTGTGGAAAAAAGATTGATTTTGTGCATAACAGCCCGTAAAATCAAGGAGTTTAACTGTTTTTTCACATTTATTTAATTATTTCTAAGTCCAAAATTGAATTGCCCCGACTAAATTCTTCATTGGTCATGCGCCTTTTTCCTTCAATTTGTATCTGTTCAATGGCTATATAATAGTCACCACAAGGGAACATAAAAGTATTTTCATTAGACATATCCAATTTTTGCTTGGAGTTAATGTTAGAAACGGACGAATTAAATAGTTTGCACGTAAGTTCTTTACCTTTAAATCTGATATTACACCACGAACCTGGATAAGGACTGAGACCTCGCATGAAATTATGAACTTCAGCTACCGTGAGGTCCCAATTTATTTTACAATCCGCTTTGAATATTTTCGGGGCACTTTTTAAGTTTTCTGTTTTTATGTTATCCTGATCCAAAGCATAAACAGAATTTTCACTGATTTGAATAATGGTCTTGTTCATTACCTCAATACCAATTGATGCCAATTTATCGTGCAACTGACCGGCTGTCATATCTTCTGTGATCTCAATTTTGTCATTTAGAATAATTTTTCCTGTATCAATTTCTTTTTCAATAAAAAACGTCGTGACTCCTGATTCCTTCTCACCATTTATAATTGCCCAATTAATAGGCGCAGCTCCTCTGTAATTAGGGAGAATAGATGCATGCAGATTAATTGTTCCTTTTGCAGGCATTGTCCATATAACTTCAGGAAGCATTCTAAAAGCCACAACAACGAATAAATCCGCGTTTAGTACTTTCAATTCATTGACAAAACCTTCGTCTTTTAAATTTGTTGGCTGAAGTATGGTCAATCCGTTTTCCGTTGAATACGTTTTAACAGCACTTTCAGATATTTTTCGGCCACGACCAGCTGGTTTGTCTGGGGCTGTAATTACGCCAACTATATGAGCGCCTTCATTTATCATACCGTCCAAAATTGTAACGGCGAATTCAGGTGTTCCCATGAACACTATTCGTAAATCTTTCATCTAGATTTTTTTGTTTTGCCAAATGTAATTTTTCAAATACCAATAGGACATTATTCCTAATAACCCAAAGTATATATACTCTACCAACCAAATATAAAATATATCGAATTTCCAGATTTTTATGAATAAAAAAGCAGCAATAAGATAGAAAATCACACAAATCGTTTCTATTATAAGTGTAACTCTCGTATTCCCGCTGCCATTAATAGTATGGTAATAAACACTTATGAACCCAAATAATAGAATGGAGGGAGAAACCATTCTAAGGATTTGTGCACTTTTAGCTAAATATTCTGTTTCAGGATTTACAATTGATATTAAAGCTTTAGGATAAAATAACGCTCCATGAAAGATCGCAATTAAACAAACCATGGTAAGCAGCTGGATTCTTTTTTGAATTTTACTAACCTCTTTTTTCCTTTCACCACCTAAATACTGTGAAACATATGTTTTCGTTGTTGCCGAAAATCCCCAAATAGGTATGAATGCCAAGAAGTATATCGCTCGTATGTTTTGGGAAACGGTTAATTCAAATTTACCAATCTGTTCGATCCAAGTAAAAAAAACGGTCCAAGTCGAAAGAGCTAAAAATCCTTGCAACATTAATGGGGAGCTGACACGAAATAAAATCTTCATGGCTTGCCATTGAAATCCGAGTTTTTGGAAAAGACCAATTTTCCAATTCGATTTATCTACGACCAATAAGAATAAAATAGTAATCATTCCAAGTCCATCGGCAATAGTAGATGCCCAAGCAGCGCCTTCCAATCCCATTTCAGTAAATCCGGAATTCCCGAAAATCATCCCGTAGTCCAAAAAGATATTGCTACCTGCAGTGATAAGTGAAGCGACTAATACTTTCCACGTTTGCCCTTTGGCGAATAGAAATGCATTCGCCGATAATCCAAAAACATGGAAAAAGAGCGCATAGCTGCGGATTCTAATATAAGACCCTTGAGCTATTGCAATATCCTCATGCTTTGAGTATGACAATAGAGCGTCAGACATAAAAAGTTGGATTCCGAAAAATAAAATTAAAGCAAGTATTAAATTCGTCCAAATGGTTGTGCCCAGAATGGTGCCCAGCTCATCTAGTTTTTTTGCCCCAATTCGTCTGGCTTGAATAATTTGGGAACCATCCCCAATACCTTGTAAGGCAACAAATAATGTGATGTAAATTAGTCCTGCGTTTCCAGATGCATCAAAAGCCAAGGTGCTATGTCGACTTAAAAAAGCCGCATCGGTAATAAGCACAAGAGATTGTATAAAACTTGCTCCCATGAGTGGCAAAGCCACCATAAATATGGTTTTATACCTTAAGTCCAGCATCAGTTTACTTGAATAACCAATCCTTTTAAATATTCCCCCTCAGGATGAAAAGCACTTATAGGGTGATCAGCAGGTTGATGCAGTTGTTCTAAAATTCGAACTTCTCTACCAGCTTCAATTGCTGCAGAAATTACAGTGTGATTGAACAGTTCCTTTTCTACCACTTGAGAGCATGAAAAAGTGAAAATAATCCCTCCTGGTTTTATTTGCCGAATGGCATTAGCGTTCAGTCGTTTGTACCCTTGAACAGCTGCATGTCTTTTCTTTCGGTGTTTGGCAAAGGCAGGTGGATCCAAAACGATAATATCATATGTAGTTGGCAAATCATTGAGAAATTTAACGGCATTGTCAACTATTGATTCATGTTTACCCTTGAATTTATTGAGTTTCGAGTTCTCTTCGGTTAAAACAATAGCTTTTTCTGAACTATCCAAAGAATGAACTTCAGAAGCTCCCTTTTTTAAGGCTGAAAGACTAAAGCCGCCAGAATAACAGAAAGTATTCAGAACTTTTTGTCCTTTCGCGTATTTTCCTAATAATGCTCTGCTTTCTCTCTGGTCGATGAAAAATCCAGTTTTTTGACCATTTATCCAATCGATGGAATAATTGATTCCATTTTCCATAGCTAAATGGGGAACATCACATTTGCCGAATAAATATTTATTCTCTGATTCGATATGGGATGGCAATGTTCCTGTGTTCTTTGAATAAATGGCACGCACATCCTCACCAAATAAATCACGCAAGGCAAATGCTATCTCTTCAAGTGAATTATACATTCCAACACTGTGACATTGAACTACCAACACTTGATTATAATGATCAATAATTAATCCTGGCAATCCATCTCCTTCGCCATGAATAAGGCGACAGATTGAGTTGTTGTCACTGAATAACCCTATCTGCTTGCGAAGTGCTAAAGCGTTTTTGAATTTATCGAAATAGAATTCTTTATCGATTTTTATTTTATTGTGCGTCAACATGCGAACCGCAATCGTCCCGTGCTGAAAATGACCAATTCCGAGAAAATTCTCCTTTTGATCTTGTAGAGAAACTAATTCACCATCTTTAAAATTGGCAATGTCAGTAGCAAGAGCGCCTGAGAACACCCAAGGATGTTTCCTTAAAATAGATTTGGTTTTGTCACTTCTTACTGTAATTTCTCTCATCGATTGATATTTCTTGGGCAAAGGTAGAAAATAGATTGTATCACGATATTTCAACTTATCCTTTTCGTTAACTTTGTCGAAAAATTATAGTACATGGCATTCCTTGTTAACGTTTTTATGATAAATGAGCTTTATTCTCAAGAATTTGCTGATACTCATCACAAAGGAGAAGAGTCTGAAGACAATAAGCTCTTTGAGTGGGAAGACGAAATGAACCTCAAAGGAGAAATCATGGAGGTCGACTTGGAAAGAAACGCAGTGTATCCAATTCGTGGTGAAAAAGGAGAAGGCAATCCTTTCGAGCTAAGCATTCCTAAGATGTGTATTTTTAATTTTATCAAGGAGGACAATTCTTTGATTCAAATCGCTTGTTCAGAAAGTTTGTATGAAGAACATGAGTTGATAATTAACGACAAAATATTGACTTTGTTTTTAAAAGGAGAGCCGTATGCCAACCCAATTCCAGGAATTTATATTGCTTCCAGAGAATTCCCGATTGAACTGATGCCAAGTGCTAGAGATTAAAAATATTCATTTCGAATACGATAAAGAAATCCTTCAAGATGTTTCTTTCAATCTTAAACAGGGAGCCTTTCTAGGAATCGTGGGTAAAAGCGGTGATGGAAAAACTAGTTTATTGAAAATAATAGGAGGATATTTAACTCCATCAAAAGGTGAAGTGGTCCAAAATGGTCATAAACTTAAGAATGCCAATGGAATGTTGGTCCCTGGCTATGAAAATATTGCATTGGTTCACCAAGACTTCGGATTAGACCTTTATCACACTGTAATAGAGAATATCAAAGAAAAAGTTTTACATCTTTCATACGGACTTCAAAAAGAATTAATTGATGAGATGATCAGTTTACTTGATTTGGAGAAATTAGTTAATCGGCAAGCCATTTCACTTTCTGGAGGCGAGCAACAGCGACTTTCCATAGCCAGAGCCTTGGTCAGTGAAGCTGATTTGATACTTTTAGATGAGCCTTTTGTTCATCTAGACTCTCCGATGCGAAGAAAACTTTTCCTTTATCTACAGAAATTAAGAGAGGTAAGAAATACTAGTTTTATTATTGCAACGCATAATGGTGAAGAATTACTTGGTTTAACGGACGAAGTAATTTACTTCAAAAAAGGAAGAATAAAAAGAAGAGCAAAACCAGATACTTTTTATTCTAATCCACGAAGTATTGAAGAGGCTGAGTTTTTCGGTCTAGTTAATTCTATTCGAATAGGAGAGAAGCGTCTACTTTTTCGTCCAGATCAGTTTTCAATTCATAATAACAACAACCAAAAAGTTGAAATTGAATTCCTCGGGAATCAAAAGTTCGGACCTTTGTATTACAATAATTTCAGAACAATGCGAGGAGAGGACTTACTTTTGTTTAGTTTTGAATCTATGGAAATCTTAAAGTGTATTTATGTATAAAAAGCTTGTCGAGCGACTTTCTCGTTTGTTTGGAGTGAAATTAGTGGCTGTTACCATGAAGGAGTTTTTCCAAGTGAATAGCTTTTTTCATGGTGCAGCTTTGGCATATTATGCAATTTTTGCTTTGGTTCCAATATTGTATTTAGCGGTTACCTACGTTGGTATGCTTTTAGGAAATGAAGTAATGATTAATGTGATTACTGCGGCAATTCAAGAGCATATTGGTATAAAAGATGTATCTGGAATATTGACCTTTTTGGAAGGGGTAAATTTTGAAAAAAGCAGTTTCATCGCCAATACGATTGGAGTTATTGTTCTACTTATTTCGAGTACCGCACTCTTGAATTCATTGCGCAACAGTATCAACGAGTTTTACAATGTGAAACCAGTGTATTCCAATCGAAAAAAATTATTGATTCAAACCATTATTTCTAAACTGGTTTCCTTGATTCTAATGACTGGAATAGGACTAGTGGTTATCGTATTTTACTTCGGAGAAACGGTGGTGTTGAGTTTATCTACTGATTGGTTGTCTGAATACAAAACCTTGAATTGGCTTTTTGCAAATGGCTTCCGACAGTTGGCTACCATTGCTTCGAATCTGCTTATTTTTACCTTTGTTTTCAAGTTTCTTCATGATGGAAAGGTGAGATGGAGAATCGCTATCCGTGGGGCTTTATTAACTAGTTTACTTCTTTTTCTTGGCCAAATATTAATAAAGTATTACATAACCAATTACTTTTTTGCTGCCGATGGAGGCGTACCAGGGTCCATATTGGTAATTCTAGTTTGGATGTTTTATACCTCACAGATTATTTTTCTCGGTGCGAAGTTTACGAAAGTATACGCTGATCTAACTGGCGAACCAATTGTGAACAGAGAATTCTAAATTTTTTTGTTCAATTCAATCATTTTGATTATATTTCCGACATATTTACGATTAAATTCTAAACATGTTCATCGGTCAAAATCTTAAAATAGTTCGAAAACGACTTTCTCAGTCTCAAGAAGAAACAGCAACAGCGCTAGATTTAACTCGTTCATCCTACAGTGGATACGAAAACGGAGTTGCGCAACCTAGTGTCGAAAATTTGATAGCTTTTTCAGAGTATTTCAAAATAAGTATTGATGACTTGTTAAAAAAGGACTTTTCAAAATTGAAAGAGGATGAAATTACGGAGTTAATTGAAGGACCCAAAGCGGATACAACAGGAAAGCACTTAAGAGTCTTGACTTCTATGGTGGATGCGAATGATGATGAGGTAATCGAAATGATTCCTCATAAAGCAAGCGCAGGTTACGCCAATGGCTATGCTGATCCAGATTATTTGAAAGTATTGCCAACTTTCCATTTACCGTTTTTAAGCAAGAACAAAAAATACCGCTCATTTCCTATTCAAGGAGATTCTATGCCACCTGTAGTCAATGGTTCGCAGGTTATAGCAGAATTCGTCCAAAATTGGATGACCATACGAGATGCTACACCGTGCATTGTTGTGACAAAAGATGATGGTATTGTTTTTAAGGTTTTGAACAATCGATTAAGTGCTCATGAGAGTTTTCAATTGTGTTCTACCAATACCTTTTATGAACCTTATGAAGTGAAAGCAAATGAAATTCTTGAAATTTGGAAGTT
>DDBE01000062.1:2350-2610 GCA_002332715.1 Flavobacteriales bacterium UBA2040 | reverse complement strand
TAAGTAGCTTTCCTCTTCGCGCCCTTTGTGAACTCTTCGTGCCCTTCATGGTAAAACAAAACCGACAAAATTTCCACTTCTCGCAAATTGGCACACCCTTTGTCATTTTAGTCTTCACGCCCGAAAAGTGCTGAAATCGAGGTTTTCTAGTTAAAACCTGTTTCTTGGGCTGACAACTTGGCGCAAATTAGACTTTCTATGGACAATATATTTGACAAAACTTTATTACAACTCAACCAAGGCGGCGAGCAAGATGCCGA
>DDBE01000062.1:0-2064 GCA_002332715.1 Flavobacteriales bacterium UBA2040 | reverse complement strand
TCGTGACAAATCTATCAAGCTTATCCTTGATTACTTCCGAGGAGGAGGAGTCGATGAATAAACAAAAGTTCAAAGATGAATTACCGATTCTTTCCTTACGCAACAATGTGCTTTTTCCGGGTGTTGTAATTCCAATTACCGTTGGTCGTGACAAATCTATCAAGCTTATTCAAGATGCCAACAAAGGTGATAAAATTATAGGTGTGGTATCTCAGATCGATCAAGATGAAGAGTCTCCAGAATTTGCAGATTTACACAAGGTAGGAACAGTTGCACAAATCGTTCGATTGTTGAAGATGCCTGATGGTAGTTCGACTGCAATCATTCAAGGGAAGCGTCGTTTTAGAATGGTGGACGCTGTGCAAAGCGAACCTTATATCAAGGCGAAAATTGAATTGCTATCTGAACCGAAATTCGACAAAAAGAACAAGCAACTCGGCATGATGATAGAGAGCATCAAAGAATTGGCGTTGCAAATAATTCGCGATAGTCCAAATATTCCTTCCGAAGCTTCTTTTGCCATCGGAAATATAGACAGTCCGACCTTCTTGGTCAATTTCATTTGTTCGAATATGAATGCAGATGTTTCTAAGAAACAGGGCATGTTGGAAGAACTCGATATTCAGAAACGTGCTGCTATGGTGATGGAACACCTTGAAATGGAGTCGCAAATGCTCGACATGCGCAACGAGATTCAAAACAAGGTTCGTCAAGATTTAGACAAACAACAACGTGATTATTTTTTGCAGCAACAAATGCGAACGATACAAGAAGAATTAGGCGATAATCCACAATTGGAAGATGCTAAAGACTTGGAAGAACGTGCGGATAAAAAGAAATTTACGGAGAAAGAACAAAAAATATTCAATAAGGAATTGGATAAACTCAAACGCATGAATCCGCAAGGGGCAGAATACTCTGTTCAATTGAATTACTTGGATTTGTTTTTGGATTTGCCGTGGAATGAGTTTTCCAAGGATAATTTGGATTTGAAACGTGCCGAAAAAATTCTTGACCGTGATCATTATGGCTTGGAAGATGTGAAAGAACGTATTCTTGAATATTTGGCTGTATTGAAGTTGAAAAACAATATGAAGGCGCCAATTCTTTGTTTGTACGGACCTCCAGGAGTGGGTAAAACTTCCCTAGGGAAAAGCATTGCGGAAGCTTTGGGTAGAAAATACATCCGAATGTCATTGGGTGGATTGCACGACGAGAGCGAAATCCGTGGGCATAGAAAGACGTATATCGGAGCGATGCCAGGACGAATTATTACGCATTTGAAGAAAAGCGAATATTCTAATCCTGTTTTTGTATTAGATGAAATTGATAAACTGGGACGAAGCAATCACGGTGATCCATCTTCTGCTTTATTGGAGGTCTTAGATCCTGAACAAAATCATTCGTTCTACGACAATTACTTGGAGACAGAATACGATTTATCAAAAGTGATGTTCATCGCAACGGCAAACAGCTTGGCTGAAATTCAAGGACCTTTGCGCGATAGAATGGAAATCATTGATGTAACCGGTTATACTGTTGAAGAGAAGATTGAAATTGCCAAACGTCACTTGATTCCTAAACAATTGAAGGAACACGGCGTAGAAAAAAAACAATTTTCGATTGACGCGAAATTGATTGAAAAAGTAATTGAAGGATATACTTCTGAATCAGGCGTTCGTGGTTTAGATAAACGCATGGCGAAATTAGTGAGAAGCAGAGCTCGACAAATAGCGATGGAACAAGAGTTTACTCAAAAAATTACCGTTGCCGATTTATTCGATTTCCTCGGGCCGAGCAGAGAGCGCACGAAATACGATAACAACGCCATTGCTGGTGTTGTGACTGGGTTGGCGTGGACAAGTGTTGGCGGAGATATTCTTTTCATCGAATCATCAATTACGAAAGGAAAAGGGAAATTAACCTTGACAGGAAATTTAGGAGATGTTATGAAAGAATCGGCCGTTATTGCCTCTGAATTCTTGAAATCACATTCGAATTGGTTGGATTTGGACCAAGAATTGTTCGATAATCATAACGTTCATATTCACGTTCCAGAAGGAG
>DDBE01000158.1:954-4731 GCA_002332715.1 Flavobacteriales bacterium UBA2040 | reverse complement strand
CTCATACGCCATTATCATTCCAACACGTTCTAGGTTTTTACGAAAACGTAATGGATCATTTTGAATTTTTACGTCGCGCATTTCAGCTAGAAATGTGTTGAACAAAGTATGATTGTCTGATAAATGGTGGATCATTGGGATAAAATCTTTGGTTAAAGATAAAGTAAAACTTTTAGTTGGTTGGAACTACTTTTCAAAATGATTGTTAAGATTGAATAAAGCACCTTTTTCCTTTCTAAAATAGGTAAATTTGCACCGTAATGGCAGAAAAAGCAAAACTGAATACTAAAATCTTCCTTCGATTGGTCGCGTATGCAAAAGTCTATAAAGGAATTTTTGTACTTGCATTTGGTGCCGGACTATTGATTGCAGCGTCTTCGGCTCTGCGTCCGAAGTTTATTGGCGAAATGCTGGACAAGTATGTCGTTCATGGGCAGGACGGTCAGATGTTGCTAACATGGACACTGATAATAATCGGTATGTTGATTATGGAGTCGGTCCTTCAGTTTGCTGGATCGTATTTTTCCAATTTATTGGCGCAAAATATCGTTCGTGATCTTCGAAAGAAACTATATAAGCATGTTATTTCTTTCAAAATGCAATACTTCGACCGCACACCGATTGGGGCCTTGGTAACTCGAGTCGTTTCCGATTTGGAAGCAGTGAGTCAAGTGTTTTCATCTGGTTTGATAGATATCATGGGCGATATTATCACCCTGCTCTTCGTACTGGGAATTATGGTTTCGGTGAACGCCAAGCTAACCCTTTTGGCACTTCTGCCCATTCCCATTTTACTTATTGCCACTCGTATTTTTGCCCGAGCGATGCAGAAGTCATTCCAATTGGAAAGAATGCAGGTGACCAAGTTGAATAACTTTGTTCAAGAACGAATTTCAGGAATGGCGATTGTCCAATTATTCTCAAGAGAAAAACAAGAATATGCGTCCTTCGAAGAGATCAATAAAGGGCACCGACAAGCACATATTAACGCCGTTTGGGCATTCTCAATTTTCTTTCCAGTTGTGGAATTATTGTCTTCCCTTTCTATTGCTTTCCTTTTGGTTTGGGGAGCATTTCAAGTAGGGGGAGAGACTATTTCAATTGAAGGAAGTATTTATGGACAAATAATTTCCTTCACGCTTTGGATAAACATGATGTATCGCCCCATTCGACAATTGGCGGATAAATTTAATGTACTTCAACGAGGCACAGTAAGAGCAGAACGTGTATTTGAAATCTTGGATTTAAACGAACATGTTCAAAACAATGGTAGTGACACCAATGTTGATTTTAACAAAGACATCCGCTTTCAGAATGTTTATTTCGCTTATAAAAAAGAGGAATATGTCCTGAAAGATATTGATTTAACCATCGAAGCCGGTTCAACCGTTGCATTCGTCGGAGCTACGGGAGCTGGTAAATCGTCGATCGTAAATTTAATCGGTCGGTTTTACGATTTTCAAAAAGGAAATATTTTCCTGGGAGAAAAGAACATTCAGGATATTGATTTAAAGCATTTGCGAAGTAATATTTCTATTGTGCTTCAAGATGTATTCCTTTTTTCAGATAGCATACACAACAACATTACGCTGGGTGACCCAAATGTAACAAGAGAGCAAGTAATTGAAGCGGCAAAGGCGGTTAATGCGCATCAATTTATCATCAAACTTCCAAACGGATATGATTACAATGTGGGTGAAAGAGGTGGTGTGTTATCTGTGGGGCAACGGCAATTGATTTCTTTCATTCGCGCCTATGTTTTTCAACCGAAAGTCCTTATCTTGGATGAGGCAACTTCGAGTGTCGACGATCAATCGGAAGAGTTGATTCAGGAAGCGACCGAAAAATTGACAAAAGGAAGAACATCGATCGTTATTGCGCATCGTTTATCAACTATTCAATCGGCAGATAAAATTGTCGTTTTAGAGAAAGGTGAAATCATGGAAATGGGTTCACATTTAGAATTAATGAATAAAAACGCATATTATAAAAACTTGCATGATATGCAGTTTTCAGGAGATAAATAAATTATGGTTGGATTAAAAGTGGGTGGAGTGCCTGAGCATTTCAACTTACCGTGGAGGCTTGCAATTGAAGACGGTAAATTTAGAGAGTTTGGCTTGAATTTGCACTGGGCCGATATGGGTGGTGGAACTGGACAAATGATTCGCGGATTAGAAACCAAATCCATCGATATTGCTGTTTTATTAACCGAAGGATGTACAAAAGCAATTCTACAAGGTTTGGATGCTACGATTGTTCAGGTCTACGTCACTAGCCCATTGCACTGGGGTGTTCACGTGCCTTATACCTCCGACATTCAATCCATTGAAGATCTAAAAGATAAAACCTATGCCATATCGCGTGAAGGTTCAGGCTCGCATTTGATGAGTTATGTGCTTTCGCATCAACAAGGATGGCCGACCGACAACTTAAAATTCAATGTTGTTGGCGATATTTACGGCGGTCTTTGGGCTTTAGAGAATAACGAAGCGCAAGCATTTTTGTGGGAAAAATACACGACCTATCCGTTTACAGAACAGAAAAAGTGCCGATACGTTGAAGAAGTGGTGACACCTTGGCCTTGTTTTGTTATTGCTGTGCGAAATGAAGTTTTGGCTGAACACAAAGATTTAATTGATAAAATGTGCTTGGCGGTCAATAAACGCGCAGGAGAAATGTTGACCGATCCAAACATTATCGATATCATTTCATGGCGGTATAATTTACGATCAAGTCATGTGCAGAACTGGTTGAATGAAACAGTTTGGAACTATGACGGAATAGAATATCCTTTGGCTTTCAATAAGGTGGCCAATTATCTTAAAATGCTCAATTTGATTTCTGAAGAAGAGGGAGAAGATTGGCGTGAAAAATTATTTAAATAATCTAAACTTCGAAAGAAGTTATTTGTTCATCAACTATGTCAAAAAAGAAAACGGGTGTATTGTTAATTCAATTGGGAACACCTGATAGCCCCAAAACACGAGATGTAAGAATCTATTTGCGTGAATTTCTAAATGATCCGCGTGTAATTGATATTCCTTGGTTGCCACGAAAACTCCTGGTAAATGGAATTATTGTTCCGTTTCGAGCACCTAAATCAGCTAAAATCTATCAGGAATTGTGGGACTTGACCGAGGATGGAGTTTCTCCTTTGTTGACGCATACTGAAAAGGTCAAAGAATTACTTCAAGACAGATTGAAGAATGATAATGTGACCGTTGAAATGGCGATGAGGTACCAAAACCCATCTATGGATTCAGTGTTGGCAAGAATGAAAACGGCGAACTATGATGAAATTATCATTCTTCCCTTCTTTCCACAATATGCAAGTGCATCAACGGGGTCAGCGGTCGAAAAAGCGATGGACATCATACGCAAATGGTGGGTGATTCCTGACGTCAAAATCATATCTCAATTCTATGACAATGAAGGTTATCTGGATAGTATCGTCGAACGAACAAAAGAATTTGATGTGAAATCGTACGATCATATTTTGTTTTCTTACCATGGTTTACCGGAACGACAAGTCGATAAAGTGTATGAAGAAGACACTGATTTGTGCACTGATCAACCATGCGAATCGGAAATCAACGACACGAATAAGTTTTGTTACAAAGCAACTTGTTATGCTACAACGCGGTTACTTGCCGAAAAGTTAGGATTGAAAGAAGAGGATTATACAGTTTGTTTTCAGTCTCGATTAGATAAGAAATGGCTTACACCTTTCTCTGACAAAATAGTAGAAGAAAGAGCGAAAAAAGGTGACAAGAA
>DDBE01000158.1:0-615 GCA_002332715.1 Flavobacteriales bacterium UBA2040 | reverse complement strand
CAAGAAATTTTTGAAGAACACGGCGGCGAGAAAGTGCAGTTAGTTCCTTCGAGCAATTCCCATCCGAGGTTTATAGATGGGTTGGAGGAGTTGGTGAGAGCACGAATATAGACTTCGACTCCATCGAAACACCTCCCTCGATCTCTCCTCAAGGAGGGAAGTAAAATTCGATCAGGTTTCCCTCTTTGAGGAGGGACGGGAGGTAGGTGTAACACACAAAGTTTTGTTAAACATTTCTGCTTCTTTCCTTGTTTATTTTTTATTGTAAAATCTACTCCGTATTTTTGCAAACGATTTAAGAATAAGAATTTTAGAAAAATCAACATATGAGTAATACAGCTGAAAAATTAGCTTACAAAGTAAAAGACATCAGTCTAGCAGATTGGGGTCGTAAAGAAATTAACATTGCGGAAGCAGAAATGCCAGGTTTGATGTCACTTCGTGAAGAGTTCGGAGCGTCTAAACCATTGGCTGGTGCGCGTATCGCTGGATGTTTGCACATGACAATCCAAACTGCCGTTTTGATCGAAACATTGGTTGAATTGGGAGCTGAAGTAACATGGTCTTCATGTAATATCTTCTCAACACAAGATCAAGCTGCTGCTGCAATTGCTG
>DDBE01000210.1 GCA_002332715.1 Flavobacteriales bacterium UBA2040 | reverse complement strand
CGGAAACAGAAAGAATTTTGCAACTTTAATCATCTTTTATCTCGTATTCGCTCTGGGACTCTTTGCCGCTTTTCCTATTCAATTATCGAAAATTAATTCGGATGCACCAGTAAATAGTACTGTTAATGATGACTTTTTAAACCCAGAACCAATACCTGGTTTGGCTGTCGTACCGTCTATGAATTCATCCGAAAAACCAGCAGTAAAAGCAGGTGGTAAAGTAGTTCTTGATGAAAAAGGCAAAGAAAAAGAGCCTGAGATAAAAGAACCTAAAAAACCGAAAGGACCGAAAAAAGTCACTTCTCAATTTAGTGCTTTCACAAGCTATATTCCGCCAGCAATTAAAATAGACGAGGGAAAGAAAATACTTTGTCTTTTTGCTCCTGGATGTGGCCATTGTCAAGAGACGGCAAAGGAGTTAACGCAAATGAGAGCGAAAGATCCAAATTTCCCTCCCGTGCACATCGTATTCATGGATGAAGGTCCAGAGTTGATTCCTGAGTTTTTTGAAAAAGCAGGTAGAAGCTATTCCTATAGCGTAGCTTCCGTTGCTGATTTTTGGAAGATTATTGATTTTTCAAGAGATACTCCAGGTGTCGTTTATTTATGGAATGGGAATGTTCGTTATTTCTCAGATGGGATTAACGAAAAAGCATTCGACAAAGCCAAATTTAAAAAGGAATTGGATAAAACGGAATAAGGATTTTGTCATCCTTTAGTTATGATTATAACAATCTTAAGGCTAGTTAAAAGCGTTGTTAAAAAAATGACTATTTTTAATCTGTTCGTAAAGAAAAGGCAAAAGCTAGAGAAATTCATTCATGCAAATTATACCGAAAACAGGATTTAAAGGATTAGTAGAAAATTGGCAAAGTGATTTACTCGCTGCAATTAGTGTTTCACTCGTTGCATTGCCCTTAGGATTAGGAATTGCACTGGCATCGGGGGTAGAACCCATGGCGGGTATCACATCTGCCATTATTGGCGGTATCGTTACAACGCTGTTTCGCGGCAGTCATTTAACGATAAATGGGCCTGCAGCAGGGTTAATTGCCGTAACACTCGTTTCTATTGCTTCGCTGAATGATGGAACAGGACAAGCTATAAATTATACGTTGGCGGCATTTATGGTTGCGGGGGCCATACAAGTTGTTTTGGGCATTCTAAAGTGGGGTAAATTTGCGGATATTTTTCACCCAACAGTCATACGAGGAATTTTGGCAGGAATAGGTGTTATTATTGTTGCGAAACAAATTCATTTAGCGTTGGGCACTGAAATTAGCTCGTTAAGTATAGTAGAGGATTTACTTGCTGTTATTACTCATTTTAGCGAAATAAATCCCTTTGTTGCTTTAATTTCACTTATAGGTTTAATATTACTCGTTTGGCATTCTAAAATCAGTTATAAATTATTTCACTTTCTTCCTGCACCAATTTGGGTTTTGGTTTTAGCAATTCCATTGGTCTACGCTTTTAATTTTTTCGATTTCCATACGATGGAACTCTTCGGAAATTCGTATGATGTGGGTCCTAATCTTTTGGTGCGTATTCCAGATAATCTATGGGATGCCATTATACATCCAAACTTTGCTAAAGTTGGCACAATAAATTTTTGGATGGCGGTAGTTTCAATTACAATTGTTGCTTCAATTATCACCTTGGCGAGTAGTAAGGCTATTGATAAATTAGATCCATATAAAAGAAGAACGAATCTCAACAAAGATTTAATAGGTGTTGGAATAGGTACTATGGTTGCAGGAGCGTTGGGTGGACTTCCGATTGTTACGGTTATAGTTCGGAGTACGGTGAATGTGAACAATCATGCGAAGACCAAATGGTCTAATTTTTACCATGGAGCTTTGCTTTTACTATTTATTTTCTTGCTTGCGCCCATTATTCAACAAGTTCCATTGGCAGCTCTTGCCGTACTTTTGGTATATAATGGTTTTAAATTGGCATCACCGCGCGTATTCAAACAAGTCTATAAACAAGGAGTTGAACAACTCATTTTCTTTATAACCACTTTAATGATAACGATTTTCTTTGGCTTACTTTGGGGAATTTTAGGAGGAATGTTATTGGCTTTAATTATTCATTTTCTTCTTGCAAAAGTTAGTTATCAAAACTTTTTTAAAATGATTTTAAAATCGGGAACCAATTTAACATCTACCTCAAGTGGATATTATATCTTGAAAGTTCGAGGTATTGCCAATTTTCTTGGGACAATGAAAATTGATAAGTTACTTGGAGATATTCCGCCTGGAAGTGAGGTGAAAGTTGATTTTTCAGGGGTTCGATTAGTCGATTTATCTATTTTAGAATTGACTTATGATTACCAGCGGATGCATGAAAATAATGGTGGGTCTTTAACCATATTTGGATTGGATGAGCATGTTTCCTCATCTAGGCACAAGCTCGCTATGAGAATCTTCACGAAAGAGCCGACGCATAAATGGACAGCTCGGGAAAGGAAGATCCAAAAACTTTCGGAAGAGCACGGTTGGGATTTTGTCCATGAACGGTTACTAGATCATTATTTTGAGTCTTTCTATTTTTTCAAATCACGTCCAATTGAATACAAATCAAATAGTATTTCTGGCGAGGACAATGATATGCAATGGGAAATTTCTGATGTCACTTTCGATGAAGGTGCATATTTGGCACTGGAGGAATACAAAACAACCGTTGAATGCATTAGATTGCCCTTTCCAATTCCTAAGTTTACAATAGAGAAAAGGGATATTTTAGAGAAATACATCGATCGATTGACTGCTCATAAGGATATTGACTATGTCAAATACACAGATTTCTCGGATAAATTTAAAGTGAAGGTGGAGGACGAAGAAGAGATGAGTAACTTCTTAAATGAAAAACTGAAAAAGTTAATTGAGGAAAGTGATATTCACCATATCGAAAGTAATGGCGAAGCGGTTCTTATTTTCAATGATCAAATGCGATTGGCAAGACTTGATGAATATAATAAGATGATTCGTTTCTCTCAGGACTTAAGAGCTTTGTTGTGGTAGGATAAAATATTCATGTCAAACAAAAAAACTCCTTTTGCAACGCAAAAGGAGTTTTTTTATAACACACGAATTCGTAAATCTCAATTAATTTCATCTTTTTTCGATAGGAACGTAATCTCTTTCATTTTCACCTGTATACACTTGACGTGGACGACCAATTGGCTCACCTCCTTCAATCATTTCTTTCCATTGTGCTATCCATCCCGGCAGACGACCAAGAACAAACATTACAGTAAACATTTCAGTTGGAATTTTCAATGCTTTATAAATGATGCCAGAATAGAAATCTACGTTAGGGTATAAATTGCGTGACTTGAAGTAATCGTCTTCTAAGGCAACTTTCTCTAATTTTTTAGCGATGTCCAACATTGGGTCATCAATTCCTAATTTATCAAGGATAGCGTCGCATTCTTTTTTAATGATAGTCGCTCGTGGATCAAAGTTTTTGTAAACTCTGTGTCCGAAGCCCATTAAACGGAATGAATCGTTTTTGTCTTTTGCTTTAAGTATCCATTTGTCTACATCACCACCATCATTTTGAATTTGCTCCAACATTTCGATAACAGATTGGTTCGCTCCACCGTGAAGTGGTCCCCAAAGTGCTGTGATTCCAGCGGCAATTGACGCGTATAAATTTACACGAGATGAACCAACAACTCTAGTCGTTGCTGTAGAACAGTTTTGTTCGTGGTCGGCATGAAGTATCAATAATGTATTCAATGCTTTCGAAATTATAGGATCTGCCAAGTAATCTTCCGTTGGCATAGCAAACATCATGTGCAAGAAGTTAGAACAATAGTCCAATTTATTCTTAGGATACATGAATGGATGACGAACAGAGTTTTTATATGACCAAGCCGCTAAAGTGGGTAATTTCGCCAATAAACGATGAATGGTAATATCCTTATCTTCATCCGATCGATTTGGATCTAAAGATTCAGGATAAAAAGTAGAAAGCGAACATACCATTGATGCCAATACTCCCATAGGATGAGCTTTTGCAGGATATGCTTCGAAAAACTGTTTCATATCTTCGTGCACCAAGGTGTGTCTTGTGATGCTTATGCGAAAATCGTTCAATTGTTTTGTAGATGGTAAATGACCGTAAATCAATAGGTAAGAAACCTCTATGAAAGTGGCTTTCTCTGCCAACTGTTCGATTGGATATCCCCGGTAACGAAGTATTCCTTTCTCACCATCTAAAAACGTAATAGCACTCTGACAACTCCCTGTGTTTTTAAATCCGGGGTCTAAAGTAATATACCCTGATTTTCCACGCAGAGAACTAATGTCTATAGCTTTTTCATTTTCCGTTCCTTCGATAACAGGAAATTCATATACCTGTCCGTCTAATTCAAATTTTGCTGTTTCGCTCATTATACTGTTTACTGTGTTCTACGGTTGATTTTTGCCGTGTGCTAAGTTACACAAACTATTCTGTTCATTAAAACTTTCTATTAAAATTTCAATAGAAATTCTAAAACTCGTTTTCTCGTGTATTATTACAAGTTTTCCAAGGTGTAATTTAACATCATGTTGAACAGATGATTTCTTGTGTTTCCGCCAAAAATTCCATGGCTCTTATTCGGATAAACAAATAAATCAAATTGCTTGTCAGCGGCAACCAATGCGGTGATCATTTCCATTGTATTTTGGTAATGCACATTATCGTCTCCCGATCCATGAATCAATAAATAATTTCCTTTCAAATTTTTGACAAAATTAATTGGACTATTATCGTCGTAGCCATCGGCATTTTCAGCTGGGGTGCGCATGAAACGTTCGGTATAAATATTGTCATAATAACGCCAGTTGGTAACAGGTGCTACTGCAATTCCCATTTTGTAGATATCAGATCCTTTTGTCATACAAAGTGATGTCATGAATCCGCCATAACTCCAACCCATAATCCCAATTCGTTCTTCGTCTATCCAATTTTCTTTGGCCATATTTTTCGCGACGGCAATGAAATCTTCTGTTTCAAGTTTACCAAGCGTCAAATAGGTGGATTTTTTAAAGTCGGCACCGCGATACATCGTTCCTCTTGGATCTACCGACAAAACGATATACCCTTTTTGGGCCAACAATTGATGATACATGTAATCTGCTCCACTAAATCCATCACTTACCATGTTGCTGCCGGGCCCTCCATAAATATGAATATAAAGAGGATATTTTTTGGCTGGATCAAAATCGACAGGTTTAATTATATACGCATTCAAATCTCCTTCATGACCTTTTACTGTAATGAATTCTTGTGTGGCGATCGTGTATTTACTTAATTTGTCTTTTAGCAATTTATTGTCTTCTAATACGAACAATTCTTTTCCCGTTTGATCACATAACGAATAGACAGATGGCGTGTTGGCATTGGAATAGGATTTCACGAAGAATTTCATCCCGGTCGAAAACTCAGCATCGTTGCTTCCTGTTTCTGAACTAATGGATTGTTTATCCGATCCATCCAAATTTATAGCATAAATTCCCTTATGTATCGCTCCTTTTTCTGCCGATGCATAGTACACTCTACTTTTGTCTTCGTCTATTCCAAGAAATTCAATAACGTCCCAATTACCAGATGTGATTGTTTTAATGTTTCCATCGAAACCAAGTGCGTAAATGTGGTTGAACCCATCTTTTTCAGATGTACGAAGAATTGTTTTGCCATCCTTTAATATCAATAAGTTATCATCCACATCGATGTATGTTTTTGATGTTTCCGTATAGAAAGCATTGCTTGACCATTTTTTCCCTTCTCGTGCTATTTTATGATATTTCAATTCGCTTTGGTGACGGTTCATCGTTTGCACTATCAAGGTGTTTTCAGTGTTGGACCATTTCAAACGAGGTATGTATTCATACGTTCCTAAATCGATGTTTTTCACCTTTCCTTTTTTTACGCAAGCAATATGAGCCGTTACCTTAGAATTATCTTCTCCGGCTTTTGGATATTTAAAGGTATATAAGTCAGGGTACAAATCTGAGAAATAGGTCATAGTGAATTCAGGAACGTTCGTTTCATCAAATCGTAAAAAGGCAATGTATTTACTGTCTGGCGACCATCCATATGCCTTTGTGATAGCGAATTCCTCTTCGTACACCCAATCCGTTCCCCCGTTTACAATTTTGTTCTTTCCTCCATCTTTGGTCAATTGTTTCACCTTACTCGATGATAATTCTTTGACATATAGATTGTTTTCAAAGAGATAAGACACCTTCGTTCCGTCGGGAGAATATCCTGCCAACATTTGCGGAGAACGTATCTCGTCTAAAGCCTTTAGTTCATTTGTCTTGAGATCATAAACCAAATATTCCGCGTAAAATGAGCGTCGATAAACACTTCTAGTATTTGTCGAAAATAAAATTTTACTTTCGTCACTGTTGAATTCGTAATCATCAATGCTAACGTGTTTCTCGGCTAACTTCAGTGAACTTAAATTCACTAAAACTTTACCTTTATCATTTGGGCTGGTAAAAGGATGCTTCGTAATACAAGTTGAGTTATCCTGGTTTCCTATTTTTGTGAAATGAATTCCATCTTTCATCGAGCGAAATCCATCCACTCCTTTCCCGAAAAATTGATATTCTTTCCAAATTTTTTCAACAGTAATTTCCTGAGCGTTGATTA
>DDBE01000192.1:28425-34821 GCA_002332715.1 Flavobacteriales bacterium UBA2040 | reverse complement strand
TTTCCATATGCAACAGAGATGGTCGATCAAATTGTCATTTTCCCTAATTTTGATTTAGGAGGAAGAACACAAGACAACATTTGCTATTTCGACAATGTATGGGGATTAGACTCAATAGCAGTATCATGCTCAGGTGGAACAGCAGCTGTTTCAGAAACAGAAAGAATGAGTTTGGAGTTGTATCCAAATCCTGCACAGAACAATTTCTTCATTCAATCAGAATTTTTGATAGATGAGATAATTATTTACGACGTAATGGGATCAATTGTATCGAAAGAAATAACTTCAAGTAATGTTATTGATGTTGATGTAACTAATTTTGTATCGGGCGTTTACCTCATCGAAGCGCGCAGCGGTGGTCAGCTGATCAGAAAAAGACTTACCAAAAATTAATTAAATTATTAGTTTGATTTAACCAAAAATGAGGGTTAGCATCAGCTAACTCTCATTTTTTATACGTGCTAATAATCAATTGCATCTGTAAGATTTATAAACTAGGTCTCTGATATACCCGCGATATACATTTGGTGAGTATATCTAAAAATTTCATTTGAAAATATTTGGAATAAGGTATCTTTACATCGAATGAAAAACATCTTTTTTCTTGTGTTGATATTTTCAACGACACTGGCCTACTGTCAATTCTCTGGTGCTGCTGGAACAAGCGCTTCAGCAGCCATTGCAAAAGACAGCTCGATAATCATAGCATGGGCGACAGATTGTAATGTAGAAAGAGGATTAATCAATATTTCAGACGGCAATTCTGGCTTCGCTACTAATGGTCAAGCATCAAATGCGATTGGTCATGCTGATTTATCCGGAATAGTAAGTTTGGGCGATTCTGGTGCAGCCATCTTAACATTTGCGAATAGCATTTTTAATGGTATTGGGCCAGATTTTGCGGTTTTTGAAAACTCATTTAGCGACTCTTTTTTAGAATTAGCGCACGTTGAAGTAAGTAGCGACGGAATAAATTTCTTTCGTTTTCCGTCTGATTTTTTACAAAATATTCCACAAATCGGACCTTTCGATGAGTTAAGCGAACCCGAAAAAATGAATAATCTCGCTGGAAAATACAGAATGGGATTTGGAACTCCTTTTGATTTACAGGAATTAGATGGAATCGTTGGTCTGAATATAAACAGTATCACACATATTAAAATTATCGATGCGATAGGCAGTATTTCAGCACAATATGGAAGTCAAGACCAAAATGGAAATTTCATAAACGACCCCTTCCCGACTCCATTTCCAAGTTCAGGTTTTGATTTAGATGCTGTGGGTGTAATACATCAAACTGGTGTGAACGGTTTGGCTGAAACTGAATCGAGTTCAATTCTCATCTACCCAAATCCGGCGAATGATTTTTTATTTATCAAATCGTCGGTACAAATCGAAAACTTAGCACTCTTAAACACCCTTGGCAAGGTTATTTATTCAGGAAAAGCATCTGAAATAGATCTCTTCGATTATTCATCCGGAGTATATGTAATTACTGTTCAATTGCACAACGGAACAACCGTCACTAAAAGAATTCTAATGAACTAGCACCGTTGCTATCATTGGATAAGCCCGTGAGGTTGTGTGAAAACTCCTTCTTATTTCTCAACGAACTCATAGTCATCCGACCAAGCAAACGAAATGTCAAATACTTAAAATTTATTTACCATGGTAATTAAATAAACTTAACTTTGTCAAGGTGTTTCAATTATGAAGTTGAAACTGTAAAACTTCGATTAGGACACAATGATTAGGAGAACAGAAAATACGACGATAATGAACAAAATAATTCATAAAGCAGATTCCCGTGGATCAGCTGATCACGGATGGTTAAAAGTAAACCACTCTTTCAGTTTTGCGCAATGGCACAATCCAGATAAAATCAATTTTGGCGCACTTCGGGTCCTAAACGATGACACGATTGCAGGAAAAGGTGGTTTTGGTACACATCCTCATGACAATATGGAAATCATCACGATTCCTTTAACTGGAGCTTTAGCGCACAAAGATTCGATGGGAAATGAAGGAACCATTCACGCAGGAGAAATTCAAGTCATGAGCGCCGGAAGTGGGGTCTTGCACTCAGAAGTGAATCCTACAGACGAATCGACCAATCTATTTCAAATTTGGATTTTCCCGAATAAAAAAGATGTTGAACCGAGATATGATCAATATAAAATAGATATGGCGGGAATGAAAAATAGCTTCCTTCAACTTGTTTCTCCAAATCAAGGCGACCAAGGTTCATGGATCCATCAAAACGCATACATCCACATGGCAGAGTTGGATAATGGTACTTCTTTGAACTACAAGATGCATGATAAAAACAACGGAATATATGCTATAGTGGTTGAAGGGAAAATCAACATTGCCGACGAAGAATTAAGTAAACGAGACGCGATTGGGGTTTGGAATGAAAATGAACTTACCTTTGCGGCCCAAACGAAGTCAAAAGTGATGGTACTCGAAGTACCGATGGAGTTTTAAATAAAAAAAGACGAAGGACTCAAGGGCTTTAAGATGTATAACTAACTTGCACTTTTAAAAAATGACATATAAGTTTCCATCATAGATCCTCTCCTCCAAAATCGAACATAAAAACATGAAAAACACAATTATTAAAGCTTTAGAATGGCGTTACGCTGTAAAGAAATACGATGCTTCTAAAAAGATAACAGAAGATAATCTTCAAATACTAAAGGACAGTATTCGGCTTGCACCAACTTCATACGGGTTGCAGCCTTTTAAAGCTATTTTTATTGAGGATGAAAAAATCCGCGAACAATTAAAAGGTAAGTCTTGGGGACAGACTCAGGTTATTGATGCATCCCATTTAGTGGTTTTTGTTGCTCAAAAGCAGATTTCGATTGCCGATGTCGATGCCTATATGCAAAATGTAGCAAATTCACGCGGTCTTAAAATCGAACAAACAACAGGGTTTGGTGACTATATCAAAAGTTCAATTGCTCCAATGACAGAAGCGCAATTCATGCCTTGGAATGTAAAACAAACCTATATTGCCCTGGGCATGTTGATGCAAACCGCGGCTGAATTACGAATTGACACAACACCAATGGAAGGATTTGAAACCGAAGCCTATGATCAAATTTTAGGTTTAACCGAACAAGGCTATACAACAGCAGTAGTTTGTGCACTTGGCTTTCGCCACGCAGAAGACGGCAATCAGCACCAAGCGAAGGTTCGTAAATCGGAAGAAGAACTGTTTCAAACGATTTAAAGAAAAGCACTAACTTTGGCCTATATGAAAATCGCTTTTCTAGGCACGGCACACCCATTTCGAGGCGGACTTGCGGCGTTTAATGAACGCCTGTCTCAAGCTTATCAAAAGCAAGGGGATGAAGTCAAGATTTTCACATTTACAACACAATATCCGAATTTCTTATTTCCAGGAAAATCTCAATTCTCCGATTCTCCTGCTCCCTTAGATATAAAAATTGAACGAACATTAAGTTCCATCAATCCTATTTCTTGGTTCAAAACAGCGGAAAAAATTAATGCCTTTGAACCTGATATTGTTGTCACACGTTTTTGGCTTCCTTTCATGGGGCTTGCCTTGGGATCGGTGCTCCGAAGATTGAATAAAAACATCAAAGTTGTATGCATAGTCGATAATTTGATTCCACACGAGAAGCGAGCTGGCGACAAAATATTCACCAAATACTTTCTTCCCCCTGTTGATGGTTTCATTTGCATGAGCGAAGCAGTCAAAAATGATTTCAAACAGTTTAAAACAAAAGCTCCTATCGAATTTTCACCTCATCCTATATACGATTATGGTGAGTTGACATCGAAAGAAGTGGCGCGCGGAAAACTCCAATTAAATCCAACCGATAAAATCATTTTGTTCTTTGGAATCATCCGCGATTACAAAGGTTTGGACTGGTTAATCGAAGCTTTTTCTCAAACTCGTTATGAGGAAAACGGCTATAAATTATTAATCGCAGGCGAATTCTATACGGACAACAAACCCTACTTAGAGTTAATTTCAAAACATGAATTAAACGATTTTATAATTCTTCATGACCGCTTTATCAGTGATAGCGATGTTGGATTGTATTTCAATTCAGCCAATTTGGTCGTTCAACCCTACAAACACGCCACACAAAGTGGAGTTGCTCAAATTGCGTATCATTTTGAAAAACCAATGATAGTGACCAACGTAGGCGGTTTAGGAGAAATCGTTCCGAATAACATCGCTGGTTACGTGGTTGAACCTGAAGTTGATGCTATCGCAAAAGGAATATACGATTTTTTCGTTCTGGAAAAAGAGGAAGATTTTATCGCAGGTGTTCGACAAGAAAAAAACAAGTACAGTTGGGATAAATTCATTGCCGCAATGGCGAAATTGTATCAATAGGTCAGCAGAAAAAGTGTAATTTTAAAACAAAAACCATGGACAAATCATTCATTCAAGCGAAAATTCAGAGTTCTATCCATTTGAAAACCAAATTGATGACCGACGACGCCTTGATGGAAAAAGTGTCTGAACTATCTGCCGTTTTGGTTGATTGTTTTAAAAATGGAAACAAAGTATATTGGTGTGGAAACGGCGGAAGCGCTGCAGATGCACAACATTTGAGTGCAGAATTGAGCGGACGTTATTATTTCGATCGTCCACCTTTGAATTCCGAAGCACTACACGTAAACACGTCATACATTACAGCCGTTGCAAACGATTATTCCTTCGATGAAATTTACGCGAGAGCCATCCAAGCATTTGGTTCCAAGGGAGATGTTTTAATCGGCATGAGCACTAGCGGGAATAGCGGAAACGTGCTACGCGCTTTGGAGCGAGCGAGAGAATTAGGCATCACAACGGTTGCTTTTACAGGTGAAACTGGCGGCAAAATGATGGACGCCGCAGATTTTCTAATCAATATTCCATCGACAGATACACCCCGCATTCAAGAGTGTCACATGCTGATCGGTCATACCCTTTGTGAGATTATTGAGAAAGGTGTTTTTGGTTAGCATTTAAAACCTCAATCCACCCTTTTTAAAATAAAGCGCATCTACGAATAACTGAACTTTAGCAGACAAACTATTCAACTGTGGCTGAATGAACAAGGTGTCGAACGTCGCCAAATAGTTTCTATCTAAACCATCTACACTCGCAAAAATATTGTTTTTATAGAACACCAAAAACTCACATCCTGGAAAGAAGACCCATCGGTAATTTACATCAACGGTAAAAGCATTAAAACTTCTGTTGTGGTAGGAGTTTCCATCTTCGTTCAAAGGGAAATATGTGTTTCTCGTTCTATCTCCATTATACATCAAATCGCTAAACGAAGAATAATCCAAACGTTGCCAATAATGACGAAACTTAATGGTCACACCCATTCTTTTCGTGAAAATTATTTCGCCATTCAAACTATTCGTTATAATATCTCGGTTTCTCGTTCCAATTAGAATGGCCTCTTGCCCTTCACCCGATTTGGCAGAAACAAAACCATAATCATTTCTCAAATATTCATATTGACTTGACAAAACGATAAAAAAGCGAGAATTAAACTGAAATCGCGGCGAAACAGTTACGGAACTATTGTCTTGATTTTGAATAGGATTGGCGTATCGGTTATAGTTAGTTCGCACATCCAAAGCAAAATGTTTGGAATAATCACTCGAAATCCAGCCACCCAAATTAACGTTTGGGTCAAAATTTAACGGAATACCGAATTGACGCGATTCAAAATGATCTACGTTTCCGAATGGACTTGAATTAGCGTTAAGTCCACACGTCATGAAATTTTTGAAGGTGAAATTGTAGTTTCCATCCACTCTGAAATAGTTGAACAAACGAGGAAAATACAGCTCTTCGTATTCCACACTTATACTTGACCATCTTCTTAAAAATCGTCCTTTAGGTTTGTAGCCATTCCAGTTCAGTTCAGCACCGACACCTCTTGAATTATTGCTGTACAAAAACCCTAAATCATTTGGATCATAAGTATCGCTTTCTTCGTAATACCAAGTTCCGTAAGTCCATTTCCCTTGTACTTTCCCCAAATAATTAAAGAAATTATGACCAAACGTAGTGGCATCATGTTCCATTATTGTGGACAATTTGAATTCTGTTTGAAGATTATAATCTCGGTCCTTCGAAAACAAACTAGAACTGAGTGCGCTAACATTCGCATCGCGAGCAGATCCTTCACGAGCAACATTAGTGTTTATAACAGCAATTCGTCCATTATTGACTAAATTCTTTGAGAAAACAGAAACATTGTAATTCGTCAAAGGATTGGTTTCTACCGTTCTGGAATTACCCAAACTATCTTTAATTGTCGCTGTAGTTCTACCTTCCACGGCATTAAAAAAGCCAATCCCCAGTCCGTTTTTTGTTCGGCCCGAAATTTTGGAACCATTGTACAA
>DDBE01000192.1:23808-28109 GCA_002332715.1 Flavobacteriales bacterium UBA2040 | reverse complement strand
ATAGAAAGGTCTACCTCCAACACGTCTAGAATAAAACAAACCACCGATTCCAAAAAGCTCGGTTCCTTCTTTAAAAAATGAACGATTTTCAGCAAATTGCACTTCGAAAGGTCCAAGGTTTAAAATTTGATTATCAGAAACCGTTTGCCCAAAATCGGGAACAAGTGCCATGTCTAAGGTAAATGCTTCGTTCAGTCCCAGTTTCAAATCCATACCACCTACAAGTCGAGATTGGCTGACTTGGCTTTTGGAACTTGGGTCGTATCGACTTTCCAAATACGAAATTGCATATGGTGAGAATGCTAGTCTCAATGGCGGTTTTATATTCTTTAGATTATTTAATTTCCCTAGTTGCGTTAATTCATCATATTTTTCAGGATCGACAGGGTTCCAATACGACATCTCTCTTTTTCGACGGATTTGTCTTGTAAAATTGACATTCCAATTTTGAACCTCTTTGTTTGGGAAGCGCAAAGCGGCATAAGGAATTCTCACCTCTACTTGCCAACCATAAACAGTTCTTATAACTTGGCTTTTCCAGACTGCGTTCCAACTATAATCTTCATTGCCAATTTCTTGTGCAGCATCCAATTCTACACCAGAAGCTGTGATATAAAAGTTGAAGGCATTTAATTTATTACCGTAGGTGTCAATTGAAATTCCGATCCAATCAGCATTTCCAAAATTATCACGTTGCGAAAGCATGTAATTTATGGAATCAGGATTGTCATAAATTATTCCAGCAAAATAAAACGCTTCGTCGCTGTAAGTCACAAAAAACTCCGAATCGAAGGAAGGGTCACTCCCGAAATCTGGATAATTCACAATGAAACAATCTGCTTGCTGCGCTTTTATCCAGGAAGTTTCCGTTAGTTCACCGTCAATTTTAATATCATCAACCGCCTTTTCAATCGTATATTCGCGCTGCGCCGATAGGATGACCGGAAGTATTAAAACAAAAATAAAAGAGGCAAATTTCACAGCTATTTGATAAATTTTATGCGCCTTGTAATTTGTTTGACGAACGCCAAAAATAAAGAAGTTAGACCGATTGCGCTATATGAACATGAATTTTAAACATTTTTTATAATCACTTAACAGTCCAAGAATACATCTCTCTGGTCTAAAATCTAATATTCCATTATTTTTAGTCTATTTTTTATGCAAAATGATTTAACAAAACAGCAGTTACTTATGATAAAAAGTATATTCTCAATTCTGGTTCTGACCCTTGTAGTATCTTGTGGTATCCAATATACGGCACCTCTAACACCAATTAGTCTCACTTCTGACAGACGAGCAGCCATCCAAACATACTTAAAAGAAACTTTTGAGAAAGATAGTTTAGTTTATAAAGACATCGCTTGGGGACCATCGAAAACAATGAAGCCTTCCAGTTACATTCAATTGGACTCGCTTTATGCCATTAAGTATAAGATGGAAAGAAAAGGCAAACGGGACACAGAATTAGAGGGAAATATACAGATTCAGCGGCAAATTGCATTGAATGACTCCACGCCTATTTTATATTTAGAAGATCATTTATTCAGCGTAACAAAAAATGGTCAAATGACAATTTACTCCGCCGTGCTTGAAACCAACAAGGATCATGAGATATTGAATTCAGAAATAAATGCAAGTAACAATCTCGACCCCAAGAATTTGGAAGAGTTTAAGATCTTCACTTTCGAAGAATCATTTCTTCACCCTGGTTATGCGCCAGCAGTAATTGAAAGAGAATTCTACGAGCGCTATAAAACGAAAATGGCAGAATTTAATGGCGACTCGAAAGATGATTTTCTGAATCATACGCTTGAGGTTATGAGAAACACTCGAACTGCCGGATCACTTGACCCAACTGCTGTGTTGAAACAAATCATCGTAAACGATGCCAAAAAAAATCTGACCAACTCGCCCATTGGTCAAGCGTTCGAAAGCATGGAAGAACTGATAACCGAGGTTGATGGAAAAACCAAAATAATGGGTTATCAAGTTGTGTATAGTTTCAAGAAAATCGACAATGGATTGAGCACTACTTTTCGCTATGTTTATCAGGTTGATACGTATTATCAAGTTACTTTAAAGAGCTTGTTGTAAATGGCTACAAATCACAAATGAATGCCCCTTTTTTCAATTGGAAAACAGGATCACTAGTATCATTCAGCCAGGGCATGTACACGTTAATGTCTGGAGTAGTTTCCATGTTTTTGGTGGACAGGAACTTCGTCAATTGAATGTGTTTTCCGTTTAAGTTTACATCATAATAATTGGTTTCAAACCGACACTTAAAGTCCAAATTATTTGCTTTTAAAATCGTTTCTTTTTCATTGTCAAGCTTGATATATTCGATTTCACTTTCTTTGGTTTTTTCATAGGTTTCGGCAAGGTAAATCGACTTTCCTATGAACTCGTCATTCTCGTAGAAACAATATATTTTATCCCCGTATTTCAATGCCATCGTGAGATAGGTCGAATTAAAAATCACAAATTCATCTTTCGATTTCACTATCGTACGTTGGAAAACGAGCAGCCCACAGACTACGATTAACAGAATTCCAGTTGCTTCAAACCGCAATTTTTTCTTCTTTGCATAAAGATAAATTAGAAATCCTATTCCAACATAAAGTAAGAGTACTTCCCAGACCGGAAAAACAAAGCCTTTTGCAACGGATGCAGGCAGATGATCTATCCATTGAACAAAATAGAACATGCCCAAAACCAAGAAGGACAATGCACCTGCCATTCCAATTGAAACAAAAGGAATTTTGTGCAAAACGATGAACAAAACACCAACAATCAAAATGATATTCGTGAACACCATCAAGCCAATGTTGGACAATAGAAAATAATTTGGAAATTGATGAAAACAATAGAGAACTAATGGAAAAGTAAAAAGTTGTGCTGCGAGTGCTACGCTCGTTCCTTCCCAAATCCAACGAAGTATTTTTGATTTAAGATAAAGTGCCTTTTTGATGGAGGGATAAACAACGAAAATTCCCAGCATGGCCAAATACGACAATTGAAAGCCTAAATCAAAAACCAATAGTGGATCCCAAATAACTAGCACAAAAGCAGAAGCAGCAAGGACATTAATTGGATTGTAATCTCGACCTGAAATCTTTGCCAAAGACAACATGGAAAACATGACAACAGCTCGAAAAACAGAAGGAGAAAATCCAGTTATCAAAGCATAAAACCAAATGATTAAAAGCGCCAAAACAGTAGCTCTATATTTCGAAATCCATTTGGGGAACCGTGAAAAGAAAAAGATGAGCATGGTCAATATCAAACCCACATGCAGCCCTGAAACGGCGAGTACATGCATTGCTCCTGCATTTCCAAAAGAACGCAGAGCCTCGGCATCTAGATGATCGCGATCGCCCAGAATAATTGCTTTTGCAACTCCAACTGCCTCTGGTTCAAGTTTAGTCTCAAACAAGGCACTTAAAGATCGGTCCAAGTTCACAAACCACTTCTCCAAAAAATTCAATTGATTTTCCTCCAGTATATAACCACTCGGATATAAAAAGGACATTTGACTAATCCCTTTCGTTTTCCAAAACGTTTCGCTATCAAATTCACCGGGATTTTTGTTGTTTTCAATCGGAAAAATATGTGAAGTACAATACAACTGATCACCAATTTCCACATCTTCTATTTCATTTCGAACGAAGAATAGGACATTTTCATTCATAGGTTTTATCAATCCTAATTCCTCCACCCCATTAACCTTTAAAATTGCCTTGTTCCAGGTTTTAGTTGAACTCGATATACTTAAAACTTCTGCACGATATATATCTCCTTGACTATAATCCGATTCTAAAGAATAATCATAAATATCTTCGGTGGTTTTATCCATTAACTGTACACCAACACAAAAGAACATGACAGTAATTAAGGGTAATATCATTTTAGGATGCTTTATTCGATCTGCCACAAAAAACAGTACCAATAAAGTCAGAATAACCGCGGCATACGCCATCGCTGTATAATGCAAATACCCGTATCCAACAACACCCAGTATCAATCCTGAGCTAATCCACACAAAAATATATGTCAGAAGGTTTTTGATGCGCTTTAGATTTCAATTTTAATTCTTCATTAAAAATACTGAAAAAACCGATATCGAATGCCACTCCTAATTTTCAGCTAAAATTGTCTTGTAATTCCCTTAAAAACTGTACTTTTGCCCGAAAGTTTGTACACGAAATGATAAAGATTATTCTTCCAGATGGCACAGTTCGAGAATATCCGAAAGGAAGTTCTGCAATGGACGTTGCACGAAGTATTTCAGAAGGTTT
>DDBE01000192.1:10985-23448 GCA_002332715.1 Flavobacteriales bacterium UBA2040 | reverse complement strand
TATGCCGATTGCAATTGACTCGACCTTGAGCTTATTGACCTGGAATGACGAGGAAGGAAAATCGACGATGTGGCACTCATCGGCTCACTTGATGGCTGAAGCAATTGAGTCGTTCTATCCTGGCGTGAAATTGGCGATTGGCCCACCCGTAAAGAACGGTTTCTATTACGACGTTGACTTCATGGATCAGTCCATTTCGGAGAATGATTTGCCGAAAATCGAACAAAAAATGAAGGAGTTGGCAAAGCAGAAATTGACTTTTGAAAGAAAGTTGGTCTCAAAAGCAGATGCCATTAAATATTTTACGGACAAACAAGATCCATACAAACTAGATTTGATTGACGGTTTAGAAGATGGAAAAATCACTTTCTACACCCAAGGAAATTTTACTGATTTGTGTCGTGGACCTCACATTCCAAACACAGGAGTGATCAAAGCTGTTAAATTGACCGCAATTGCAGGTGCATACTGGCGTGGAGATGAAAAGAACAAGCAATTGACGCGTATTTATGGAATTACCTTCCCAAAAGCGAGTGAATTGACAGAATATTTGGAGCTTGTTGAAGAAGCGAAAAAACGTGATCATAGAAAATTAGGGAAAGAACTGGATTTGTTCCATTTCTCGCAAAGAGTTGGTCAAGGTTTGCCTTTGTGGATGCCAAAAGGTGCTGCTTTGCGCGAGCGTTTGGAAAATTTCTTGAAAAAAGCTCAGAAAAAAGGAGGTTACGATCAAGTAATCACACCACATATCGGAAGCAAAGAATTGTATGTGACTTCTGGTCATTATGCTAAATATGGAGCAGACAGTTTTCAGCCTATAAACACACCTGACGAAGGAGAAGAGTTTTTGTTGAAACCGATGAATTGCCCACATCACTGTGAGATTTATAAGGCTCGTCCACGTTCATACAAAGATTTGCCTATCCGTTTTGCAGAATTTGGTACTGTTTATCGTTACGAGCAAAGTGGTGAACTACACGGTTTGACAAGAGTTCGTGGATTTACACAAGATGATGCGCATATTTTCTGTACACAAGATCAGGTAAAAGATGAATTCAAGAAGGTAATTGATTTAGTGCTTTATATTTTCAAAACATTGAAGTTTGAGAAATTCAAGGCTCAAATTTCATTGCGCGATAAAGAAGAACGAGAAAAATACATCGGTTCGGACGAAAACTGGGAAAAAGCAGAAAACGCAATTATTGAAGCATCTGCGGAAAAAGGTTTAGACACCGTTGTCGAATATGGCGAAGCAGCATTTTACGGTCCAAAGCTAGATTTCATGGTAGAGGACGCATTGGGAAGAAACTGGCAATTGGGAACAATTCAGGTGGATTACAACCTTCCCGAACGTTTCGAATTGGAGTATGTTGGTTCGGATAATGCGAAACATCGTCCGGTTATGATTCACCGAGCACCTTTCGGTTCGATGGAAAGATTTGTGGCTTTGTTGTTAGAGCACTGTGCTGGTGACTTTCCGCTTTGGTTGGCAACTGACCAATTTGCCATTTTACCTATCTCTGAAAAATACAACGAGTACGCAGAAAAAGTTTTAGAATTGCTAAAAAATTACGATATTCGCGGCTTCGTTGACGATCGAAATGAAAAAATAGGTAAAAAAATTAGGGAGTCAGAGTTGAACAAAATTCCGTTCATGCTTGTGGTTGGAGAAAAAGAAACTGATAATCAAGAGGTTGCAGTTCGCCAAAGACTAGAAGGAGATCAAGGATCAATGTCCATTAAAGCATTTGCTGATTTGGTATTGGAAACGATTGAAGTTGAATTAACAACGAATGCTTAAGTACTTTAATGAGAAGACCGCAAAGAAAACCTTTTAAAAGACAGGAAGAAGAATTACACAAAATCAACGGGCGAATTAACTCTCCCGAAGTTCGAGTTGTATTCGAAGGCGAAGAGCCTAGAGTAATGAAAACATCTGATGCGTTGGCATTGGCTGATGGGCAAGACTTAGATTTAGTGGAAATTTCGCCAAAAGCGAATCCTCCCGTGGCGAAGATCATGGACTATAAAAAGTTTTTGTACAACCAGAAGCGTAAGCAGAAAGAGTTGAAAGCGAAACAAAGCAAGATAGTACTTAAGGAAATTCGATTTGGTCCGAATACAGACGATCATGATTTCAATTTCAAACTGGCTCACGCTAGAAAGTTTTTGGAAGAAGGAAATAAATTGAAAGCTTTCGTTTTCTTCCGAGGAAGAACGATTGTTTTTAAAGATCGTGGTGAGATTTTGCTTTTGCGTTTCGCACAGGAGTTGGCTGACTTAGGTACAGTTGAACAAATGCCAAAATTGGAAGGAAAGCGAATGATCATATTGATCAACCCTAAGAAGAACAAATAAAAAGGATTACAGATTAGCGGATTGCTGGTTAACGGATTGAAGAAATCCAGAATCAGCAATCAGTAATCTCGAGAAGAATATAGTGCTCAACTTTAATTAAAGAAAGAGAAAATGCCAAAAATGAAGACAAAATCCAGTGCTAAGAAGAGATTCAAAGTAACTGGTTCAGGAAAGATTAAGAGAAAGCATGCTTTCAAAAGTCACATCTTGACTAAGAAAACAAAAAAGCAGAAAAGAAATTTGACGCAATCTGGTTTGGTTCACAAATCTGACGAAGCAAATATCAAGCAGCAATTATGTATGAAATAATTCGATAGAGTCGAGTTATTAAATTAGGAACGTTAACCAAGTACCGAGTACAAAGCCAGCTGGAATAGCGCTGCACTTCTTACTAAAAAAACACAAAATTATGCCAAGATCGGTAAATCACGTAGCTTCAAGAGCCAAGAGAAAAGGTATCATGAAGATGGCCAAAGGATACTTTGGTCGAAGAAAAAATGTCTGGACCGTTGCAAAAAATGCAGTTGAGAAAGGTATGTTGTACGCTTACGAAGGACGTAAGCAAAAGAAAAGAAACTTCCGTTCATTGTGGATTGTGCGTATTAACGCTGGTGCACGTTTGCACGGAATGAGCTATTCTCAGTTCATGGGAGCTGTTAACAAAAGTGGTATTGAATTAAACAGAAAAGTTCTAGCTGATTTAGCTATGAACAATCCTGAGGCGTTCAAAGCTGTTGTTGACGCTGTTAAGAAATAAATCAAAGCAAGCACTATAATAGAACTCTCGATCGCAAGGTCGAGGGTTTTTTTTATGTTGATTTTTTCTCTTTGTCAACCTTATTGGTCAGTAGTCAATGGTCAAAGTTTCACAACTTCCCCTTCAACCGCCTCATAACTCTCCGGAAAAATAGATCTTGCCTCCACTAAATGCTGATTAGCATTATCATACCGAGCGCTAAGATGACCAAAGTACAATTTACCCACTTCAGCTTCTTTAGCTACTTTCGCAGCTTCTGCTGCTGTGCTATGTTTAGTTTGAACCGAACGTTCTTTGTCCTTTTTGGTGAATGTCGCTTCGTGGTACAAAACGTCTACACCTTTGATCCATTTAATTGTGTTTTTGGAATACGCCGTGTCCGAACAAAATGCATAGGAAGAAGACGGCTTTGGTTTTCGCGTATATTTCTTGAAAGAGTGTGTCTCCCCTTTTTCATCCACCACATCCTTTCCACTTTTTAAATCGGGAATTTGCCGAATACTGAGTCCACTCGCCTTGAATTTTTCGGCCAAAAGAGAACGTTCTTTCTCCTTTTCACAAAAGACAAATCCATGGGTTGGAATTTTATGTTTTAGTTTGAAAGTCGAAACTTCGATCACGTTGTCTTCAAAAACGACTCCTTCAAAATCATCTGCAATGTGCTGAAAAATTACATCGTACGCCAATCGAGCACCAGCTAATTCAAGTTGAAGGCGAACAATTTTTTCTAATAATTCGGGCGCGTAAATGGTAATGGCTTTTTTTCTCCCGAGTAAGTGCATGGAACTAAGTAGTCCGACCAAGCCGAAATAATGATCGCCATGAAGATGAGAAATGAAAATGGCATCCAACTTTTGGATTTTCACTTTCCGAATCCGCAATTGAATCTGCGTAGCTTCGCCACAGTCCATTAAAAAATGGCGATTCTGGCAAAAAATATATTGAGAAGTTGGGTGTTGTCGTGCCGTTGGTAATGCACTTCCAGTTCCTAAAAACTGAACATAGAAACTCACGCTTTAATCGTAGAAATTGCCGCCGTATGATTTTCTTCGAACAACAATACTTTATCCAATTGAGCAATTTTGATCATTTTCATGACATTGTCCTGAAGTCCGCAAAGAATAAACTTTCCGCTCGTATCTTTGCACAGACGGTTACCCATAAGAAGAGCACTTAATCCTGAAGAATCACAGTATTTCGTTTCAGACAAATCAACGATGATATTGTTGATGCCTTTATTGTTCAACAAAACCAACTCAGCCTTGAGTTCTGAAGCATTTTGTGCGTTCAATCGATCTACGTTTGAAATTAAGGTTGCACCGTATTGCTCTAATTTGGTTTCGAAATTCATTCTGTGTGTTCGTTTAGATTTAATCAAAAATAACAAAAATTTATTGCCGCTCGATTTTCCCTGCTAATAAATAAATAACGGCCATTCGAATTGCCACTCCATTTTCCACTTGTTGGAGAATAACAGCCTGTTTCGAATCCGCTACATCGCTTGTTATCTCTACACCTCGATTAATTGGCCCTGGATGCATCACCACAATTTCTTTGGACAAAGAATCTAAAATTTCTTTATTCAATCCGAACAACATCGAATACTCGCGAAGTGAAGGGAAATACTTGATGTCTTGTCTTTCCAATTGAATGCGTAACATATTTGCCACATCACACCATTCTAAAGCATGACGAAGGTTATGAGAGACTTTTACGCCCAACTTATCAATATGATTCGGGATGAGTGTTGTTGGTCCACAAACCATCACTTCTGCTCCTAATTTCTGAAGGCAAAGAATATTTGACAGTGCCACTCTCGAGTGAAGAATATCTCCGACGATAACGACTTTTTTCCCTTCTACGGTTCCTAATTTCTCACGGATTGTAAATGCATCCAACAAGGCTTGCGTTGGATGTTCATGTGTTCCGTCTCCAGCATTGACCACTTTTGCATCAATTCTATCGGAGAGAAATTTCGCTGCTCCTGGGTTTGGATGACGCATGACTACCATATCCACTTTCATGGACAAGATATTATTTACGGTATCGACCAAGGTTTCGCCTTTGGAAACTGAACTGCTCGAAGCACTGAAATTTACTACATCTGCAGACAGTCTTTTCTCTGCTAATTCGAAGGAAAGTCTCGTGCGCGTTGAATTTTCAAAAAAAAGATTGGCAATGGTAACATCTCTAAGCGAGGGAACTTTTTTAATTGGTCGGTTGATTACGTCTTTAAACTGATCAGCAGTTTTGAAAATCAATTCGATATCGGCTTTTGTCAAGTCCCGAATTCCAATCAAATGTTCTACACTTAAATTATCCATTGTCTTCCTGATTAAATAAGAGTACTCTATCCTTTCCTTCTGTTTCTTTCCATTCTACAGACACCCGTTCTGAAACCATTGTATCCACCGTTTTACCAACATAATCGGCTTGAATCGGCAGGTGGCGTTTGAACCTTCGATCTATCATTGTCAATAATTCAACTTGTTGCGGACGTCCGAATGCCAATAGTGCTTCCATTCCCGAACGAATTGTTCTACCTGTAAAAAGCACATCATCCACTAGGACTATTTTCTTATTTTCAATTGAAAAATCGATGTTCGTTGTACTTGGAATGATAGGTTTTTCTCTTCTTCTAAAATCGTCGCGATAAAAAGTAATGTCTAGATTACCACATTTTACTTCCTTACCTAGAATTTCTTCGAGACGAGCTTTGAGTCGAGTTACGACGTTGATGCCGCGAGGTTGTAATCCGATGAGAATGGATTCTGAAAAATCGCCGTGGTTTTCAATCAATTGATGGCAAAGTCTGCTGATTGTCAACTCGACCTGCTTTGCATTGAGGATAACTTGATTTTCCATCAGGGACAAAGATAGATTTTATTGTTGGAATGGATTAAAAAAATAACGAGGTTTTTTCTTCCCTCCTATGAGGAGGGGAACTAAATCACATAAACAACAAGATATTCATTTCGCTCAACCGTTATCACACTTCACCCTTTTCTGAAAAAGCGGATGTGAAAGTTTAGTAAATTAGTGATATGCAAACTACCTCATAATAGTTTTCATGGTTATCATTTGTTTTTGGTAAAAGTTCGATTCTCTACTAAATTGTTTTTTCATAGTTTCGCCATAAGTATTAGAGAACTGGACTTTTTTTCATCCTCCTTTTCGAACGACTTGAAAGCCCATTTCCTTCAACAACACCATTATTTTATCTCTGAAATTACCTTGAATGATTATCTCACCGGCTTTTGCAGAACCACCAACACCACATTTCGATTTCAAAGTCTTTCCTAAATCTTTCAGTTCATCTTCAGGACCTTTGAATCCTTCGATTAGCGTCACTTCTTTTCCGCCTCTATTTTTTCGATCGATGGAAACGTACAGTTTCTGTTCTGAATTTTCGACTGAATCGAATTCTTGTTCCTGATCATCTTCCCACCCTGCATTTGGATTAGTGCTATAAACGAAACCTGATTTTTTCTTTGCCATTTTAATCAATTACGAATTTTTGAATTTCAAATTGAATCTATTTTAATTCAATTATTGCGCCTTGAACATCATCGCTCAGTAAACCATCGGGATCTTTATTACGGATTTCTTTTAAAGCTTTCGGAGATCGGACTTCGTAAATGAATACTGAAAGCCCTTGCGATTTAAAATTAGTCACTTGAGTTTTTGAAATATCCGAGTTTTTCATAATTACTCCATTCAACTGTGGATTGATTTGCAGTGCCTCACGCACTTCGGACTCTATGTCATTAGCATAGATCACCTTGAAACTAGCGTTAATTAAATGAGATATCCAATATGGGTTTCGAGTAATCACCCTTACTCGCGAAGGATTTTTTAAATATTCTGGCAAATCATTCAAAGCTAAAATCATATCATTTACATCGATTGTTAGACCACTGCAGCTGTTGAAATGGCGAAGATCCAATAAGATTCGTTTATTGGCATGTTGAAGATTCATGTCTTTCAATCGAACAAGTCTTTCTTTATTCAGACCTTTGTATTTCAAATCTTCCAAATCTTGAAGAAGTAGATTTTCAATACAACCCGAACTATTGGTATTGTCGGAAAGGTCATCTGAGTGATATGCCCATAAGTCACCATCTTTGGACAAATGAACGTCAATTTCAACACCATCGGTTCCTTCCATATCAAAACATAGTTGAATGGCTTCTTTCGAATTATCAGCGTAAATACTACCCGAAAACTCGATTCCCATCCCACCATGTCCAATGACTAATATAGAAGTTGACTCCTTCTTTTTACAAGACAAGACAACGAAAAAGACGAGTATTAAAAATCTATAAATCATACTTCAATCCCATTTGAAATGAATACCCTGGAAAAAAATGACCTTTTGCTTTGTTATTCAAACTCAGTTGCCGAATTCCATAGTACGAACTTTGAAAAAAGTGAAATTTGTCACCCACCGAAAAATAGTAACCGAGTCTGAAGTCATAATAATTATGAAATTTTTCTTCTTTGTGTAATTCAACAAAACCCGTTCCCAATTGAGCCGAAGGTCCAAAAAATAATTTTTCACTTTTGAGGAAATCGAGCTGGCCACCCAATGTAACCCACCAGAAATTTGACGGCTGAAAAAAAGTTCTTCTAATTCCTAAAAGAAAATCACCTTCAAACATCCATTTTCCCGATGGTTTAAAATAAAACCCAACTCCTGCGAAAATATCTTCGTTCTGAAAGGAGGTTACGACGGCGAATCCTTGCGTTTCAAACCAATAATCTTTATTGTCTTGACTAAAAGAGTTAAATACCGTTAAATAGACGGAAAATATAACCAACCATTTCATGGAACAAAATTAAAAGAAAGTTGGGAATGAATATTGACTTTCGACTTTGGTAGTTGACTTTTGACCAATTCAATAAAAAATTGCTCAATGCTCAAAACTAGATTTTGGGACATTTCTTACAATGCACGCCTTTCTTCTTGAATTTTTTACAGCATTTATTCTTTTTGTCACACGAGCAGGTGTCGCATACTAAGACAAAGTCTTTGAGAAAATCGCTAGCGTTATTATGTACGAAAGATTGTTTCACTTATTTAGAATGATTCTATACAAAGGTAAATCATTGTTAAAAACAATCACTCACCTTTTTGTGGTATTTTTTATCAAAAAAATTCTATGAATCCTAAAATTTTGTTGCTCGATATATATCTAAATACATCTAAGTTTACATTTCGTTAGTTTTAGATAACTTGCACAACAAATTGAAAGAATACCAATAAATGACGCATAAAAAAATCGTTGTAGGAAGTGAAGAATGGTGTGGATTGCCGGATATAAATATTCCAGCCATAAAAACGCGTGTCGATTCTGGGGCAAAAACCACAGCACTGCATGCGGTCAGCATCACTCCATTCGAAAAAAACGGAAGTCCATGGGTGAGGTTTAAGGTCCATCCAATACAATACGATGGTAAAACAACACTTGTTTGTGAATCACCCGTGGTTGATAAAAGACGAGTTAAAAGCTCAAGTGGAATCGGTGAATTACGCTACGTTATTAATTCTCAAATTTCATTTGGCGAAAACACCTGGGAAATTGAAGTTACCCTTACTAATAGAGATAGTATGGGGTATAGAATGTTGCTCGGTAGACAAGCCATGGCCGGCAGAATGTTGGTTGACCCGCAAGTTTCTTTTCAATTTGGTGAAATTTCAGATGAGGAGCTAAACAAACATTACCACGATTTCATCAAGGTTCCAACAGGATTGCACATCGCTTTATTGGCATCGGATCCAAATTTATACAGTAATCGACGAATTATTGAAGCCGCAGAAGGACGAGGACATTTCATGGATTTTTTAAACATTACTGACTTTTCGATAGAGTTGAACAATGCAAAACCTACCATGAAATTTAAGGGCGAAGAATTATCGACCAAATACGATGTTATCATTCCTCGTATACGACCCAACCTAACCCAATTTGGCTGTGCAGTGGTTCGACATTTTGGATCAATTGGAACCTACACACAAAACTCGGCTCAAGCTATTGCTCAGTCTAGAAATTCATTGCTAACAATACAGCTAATTGCGGCGAGTGGTATTTTAATTCCACCGACTCAATTGTTGCCTTCAAAATCAGAAAGCATTGTGAACCAAGTTCCTTTGGATGGCAAACAAATTCGTTGCTTCGTTATAAATGGTTTGGTTAAAGCTTCGATGCTGAAATCTAAATCGGAAGATGGTACCACGAAACTGACGCCATTAAAAATCAGTAAATATGAACGAAAAATAGCCGGGTTAGCCGCAAAAACACTGAATTTGAAAGTGGCGGGAGTGGATTTGATTCAAAACAAAGAAAGCACGTATGTTCAAAATGTGTTTTCTTCACCAAGCTTAAATGGTATTGAAGCGACCACCGCAAAAAATTTGGCGGAAATGATGATTATCGGCATCGAAAAAAACTTGAAATATACCTTCATTGTATAGGCATATGATTTGAATTCAAAAATACACAATGGTCGTCATCATCGTTGTTATTTATGTTTTTAAGTTATATTGTAATTGCTGGTGAACTAAAAATCTCCTTAAATTATCCTAATTTTGACTCAATGAAAATCTCCAGTCTCAAAGAAATTAAAGACGAACTCAAGCATTCTAGCCAAGAGGAAATAATTGATTATTGCCTGCGTTTGGTGAAATATAAAAAGGACAACAAGGAGCTCCTTACATATTTAATGTTTGAATCAGAGAATGATGAATTGTACATTTCAGATATCAAGGAAGAAATAGATCTTTTGTTTTCGGAAGTGAACAAAATCAACATGTGGGTAGCCAAGAAGAACGTTCGTCGCATCTTAGCAAAATTGAAAAAATACATTCGTTATACCCAAAAGAAAGAGGTTGAAATTGAAATCTTACTTTATTTCTGTCAAAAGTTGAATAGGATGCCACACGTGCTTCAAAGAAACAAAGTACTCCGCAATACTTTACACATGCAATTGAGTTTGGTTCAAAAAGCCATCAACACCTTACATCCTGATTTACAACAAGATTACCAAGAAATTTTGTCCGAATTTAGCTGAGTTTATTCACCCTTTTTAACGCCAATTCCAATTTTAATCCCCGCGGTAACAAACCAACGAGCATCTTTAGTGCGTTGTTCTTGCCATACACCTGGACCTCCCCATTGATCATATTGATTAAACGCTTGTTTCACATCAACAGATTTGATTCCCATACCCAAATAAGTATCTAGACCAAAGTATTTTGACACCCAACTTTGTGCTCCAAATAAAAATCCGAAACTCATTTCTTGACGGAATCCATCAAAAGCAGGTCCATTTGGGTAATAGAAGTCCTGAAACTGATAATTAAAATGACGAAAATCAAGAATTGGTGATACGTAGAATCCGTTCATCACATATTTATCTTCAATAGGGTAAAAACGAATACCAGCATTCACATGGAATCCCAGTTGACTGCCCGATGTATTGTATAAACCGTTAATATCTCCGACGATTCCATGACCATTTCCAAAGGGTGAAATATTGGAGATGGTTGGTCCTAAGTTGACTTCAACACTTGTTCGGTCGCCTATCGCTTGTTCAACTCCAAACTCAATCATTCCTCCGAAAATCTTTGTTGGAGTAAATTTTATGACAGTTTCAGCTTCCGTTTTAGATTGGAAACTTTTCATTCTCTGACCAAGAGAAGTCGTGGCAATAACTAATGTGAATGCAAATAGTGTGATTACTTTTTTCATAATGCAATAATAGGAGTAAGAAATTATTTTAAAAAATATTATTTGCGTTTTCTTTTCTGCTAAACGCTCTTGCAACTGGAATATTATCTTTGTTCAAAATTTTAACATTTACGAAAAATGCACCTCCAATTTAAGATTTCTGAAAAAGACTTTCTCACCTTTCAATTGTACACATTATCGAAGTCCGAAAAAGTACAACAGAGAATGAAAAGAGGCCGTATTTTCGCAACGATTTTAGGCGTGATTCTGGCGTTCAACTTATTCATCACGGATGCTATGTATGCTGGAATCGTGATGGTGGTTGGTATAGTTTTAATTTATTACTTCTACCCGCAATACCACAAATGGCGAATGAAACGCAATTTCGCGAATTACATTAAACACAATTACAACGAACGATTTGACAAAGAAGAAGAATTAACCGTTCATGACAAAGGTATTCTTTCCAAAAACATTTCTGGTGAAGGTGAAATCCCAAAATCAGAATTGACGAAATTGATAGAAATTCAGGAGTTATTTTTAATTGGAATGACAAATGGCGCGGCGATAATACTTCCTAAAAATGAGGTCAGCGAAGCATCTCGATTTAAATCTGCTCTTAAAAACATTGGGGTTGGATATGTCGCAGAGCTAGATTGGAAATATTAGTCAAAAAAAATCGCGCTGAATTTGCCGAAATAAAGACGCGTGTCCGTCAACGATTACCTTAATGTCCTTGGAGTATCCACCTCCCATAGCAGCAACCATAGGTACTTTCAGTCCAGCTACAAAATCTAGCACCATTTTATCGCGGCTGTTCACACCTTCTTGTGTCAGTGCCAATTTGCCCAATTTATCGCTTTTCAGCACATCCACTCCAGATTGATACAAAACGAATTCGGGTTGAAATCGACCTAAGATTTCAGCCAACGAATTATCTAAATGCTTTAAATAGTTCTTGTCGTCGCAATTTAATTCCAACTCTACGTCTAAATCTGATTTCTCTTTTTTCAAGGGATAGTTATCCTTGCCGTGCATAGAAAACGTAAAAACATTCTCATTTTTGGCAAATATTTCAGCAGTACCATTGCCCTGGTGAACGTCTAAATCAAGAATCAGCACATTTTTCACACTGCCTGAATCTAGAAGATATTTCGCTGAAATTGCATGATCATTCAACAAACAAAACCCTTCTCCTCGGTTTGCATACGCATGGTGTGTTCCACCGGCAATGTTTGCCGCAAAACCAGATTCCAAAGCATAATCACAGGCTCTTCTCGTTCCTTCCATGATCAACTTTTCTCGCTGTATCAATTGCTCGTTATGGACAAAACCGGTTACACGTTGTTCACGTGGAGAGAGCTCTAATTTGTACAAGCGATTGAGATAATCTGAAGAATGAACGGCAGATATATAGGATTCCTCAATTACATGAGGCTGAAAAAAATTGGATGGATCAAATGTGCCTTCATGCAACAATTGTTTGGGCAAAAGGTCATACTTTTCCATCGGAAACTTATGGTTGTCTGGAACGGGAAAAACGTATTCTTCGTGCCACGCAATTTTAAACATAAACTTTTAATAAGGAGTTATACAAAGAAACATAAAATCTTTTTGT
>DDBE01000192.1:6602-10643 GCA_002332715.1 Flavobacteriales bacterium UBA2040 | reverse complement strand
TATCCACGATTTCAATTACAGCAGGACAAACGTCCAAGTTTTTTTGCGTCAAGTCCATAATTTGATGCATGTTCTTTCTATTGGTATGCGGATAATCTCTGCAGGCCAAAGGTCGAACTTCGTATATATTACATTTATTGTTGTCTTGGTCCAAGAAAGCACAGGGCGAACTATTCAAAACATAATCTTTGTCTTCGTCCAAATGCAAATAATTTGATATGAAATTCTTCTCAGAGGTTTTCAGATTTTTCGAGATACGTTTAATATCAATATCTCTGAAAATAGGGCTTGTTGTTTTACAGCAGTTTGCGCAATCCAGACAATCAATTTTGGCAAAAGCTTTGTCGTGTTCGGTGTGAAACAATTGATCGAGCTTTTTTCCTTTTAATTTATTGTTTTTGAAGAATTTAGCAGAATCTTCTTTTACTTTTACTCCTTTTATTAAGATATCTTCGTACTTCATTGTTTCCCCCTATTATAAAGGCAAATATCGCATAAACTCGTAGATTTGAACACTTTAAAAATGAAAAATCCGTAATGGATAAATACGATTTGATAGTAATCGGCGGAGGCCCCGCCGGTTATGCTGCTGCGATGAGAGGAATAGACTACGGTAAAAAAGTCTGTTTAATTGAAAAAAGTAAAGTTGGTGGAGCTGGTGTGTACAGAGGCGCTTTATCATCAAAAACCCTTTGGGAACTGTCTCATCGTGCCAATGGTGTGAACAGCATGCTAAAATCGGACAAACATCTTCATTTTGAAATGCCTTGGTCTGAGGTGCAACGAAACCTAGATGAAGCAATTTTTGAGCGAAAATTTCAATATTCATGTCATATTAAGCTACTCTAAACAGAGACTTTGGAATGCCTTTTTCGGCATGAACGTGGTGGTGGCATGCTCATGTCAAAAAACGAAGTGAAAATTAGCCATGAAGGGACTGAAAAAATTATTTGGGGAGAAAACATCGTTATTGCAACAGGTTCCAGACCAAAAAATTAAGTAACATTGAAGTGGATGAGAAATTCATCTTGACTAGTGACGGTATAGATAAAATTGACGATTATCCAGAAAGCATTGTTATTGTTGGGGCCGGAGTTATTGGTTGTGAATACGCCACTATATTTTCCAATTTTGGTAAAACGAAGGTGTATATCATTGATCGTCAAGAACGAATTCTACCCTTTGAAGACGAGGACATTTCCAGTATAGTCGCTAAACGTCTTGAAAAAAGCGGGGTCATCATTCACCACAGCGCCTCTTTGGAGCGTATGGAAGTAATTGATGGCGGAGTGGAATATGAACTGGCAAATGAAGATGACACCCGCGAAATAATTCGCGTAAAAAAGGCGCTTTTGTCCATTGGTCGAATTCCAAATGTAGAAAATATTGGATTAGAAAATGCTGGTGTTGCCATGTCGAAACGAGGCGTTCATATAGGTGATGAAGATACACGAACGAATATCCCAAATATTTATGCGATTGGAGATGTTTCTGGTCACATTACCTTGGTAAACATGGGAGAAATTGAAGCGAGACATGCCGTGGAGAAAATGTTTGAGACCAAACCGCTCGTTCCTATTTCGTATGATAATGTTTGTAAGATTATGTTCTTGACTCCGGAGGTTGCAGCCGTTGGTATAAACGAACAACAATGCATCGAAAAAAACATTCCCGTCCGCGTGGTTAAAATTGACTACTCTGTTATCGCGAGAGCAATTGCCATGCGAAAGACAGAAGGGTTTTTCAAGATTATCGTTACCAATGATAGTGAGATGAAAATTCTAGGCATGCGTGCCGTCGGAGAACATGCATCAAGCGCCATTCAGGCTGTTGGTTTATTGATAAAAATGAACGTTGGAATTGAGGTGCTTTCCGAGTTAGTTCACCCTCACCCATCCATTGTTGAGGGAATTCAAGAATGTGTTCGAATGTTGTTGAACAAATCGATATTCAAATCGTCTGTTTTCAAAGATAAATTGTCGTGTTATTCACTAGTCGATGGTGTACGAACGAATTTGGAACGTTTGTAGAATTTTCAACATTAAGGCATTACGGTTTAAAGGTAATTAAGGTCAACACATTTTTTAATGTCTTTAATCCCTTAACTTCTTCGTGTTTCTCCGTCTTATTTGCCTTTCAATTCCATTGCTCGAAGCGTATTAATCATCAAAGAAGCGATAGTCATTGGCCCTACTCCCCCTGGCACTGGCGTGATGAACGAACATTTTGGAGCAACCTCATCAAAATCTACATCTCCACGCAAACGCCAACCTCTAGCTCTAGAATTGTCAGGAACTCGTGTTGTTCCAACGTCGATAACTACAGCTCCTTCTTTTACCATATCGGCTTTTACGAAACCAGGTTTACCTATTGCACTAATTAATATATCAGCTGTCAGACAAATCTCTTTTAGGTTCTGAGTTCTACTATGCGTAAGCGTTACAGTGCAATTTCCTGGATCCGTATTTCTGGATAACATAATGGAAGCTGGCATTCCAACGATATTACTTCGACCAATAACCACGCATCTATTACCAGACGTTTCTATTCCATTTCGTTTGATAATTTCCACTATTCCTGCAGGCGTTGCGGGCAAAAATCCGGGAAGGTTTAAGACCATATTTCCCAAATTCACAGGATGAAAACCATCTACATCCTTCATTGGGTCGATGGCTTGGGTCACTTTTAATTCGTCGATATGATCGGGCAAAGGAAGTTGAACGATGAAACCGTCTATGCTTTTATCCTCATTCAATTGCTGCACTTTTCCCAAAAGAATCTCTTCAGAAACAGATGAATCGTAGCGTATCAAGGTGCTTTCGAAACCAATTTGATCGCAAGCCTTTACTTTCGCATTAACGTAAGTCATTGAACCTCCGTCGTTTCCGACTAAAATAGCGGCCAGATGTGGAATTTTCTTTCCATCTAGTTTTCTTTGCGCTACTTTTTGAGCAAGTTCTTTTTTGATTTCATCGGAAGTTTTTTTTCCATCTAATAATTGCATGCGACCTGATTTTTGACAAAGATAATCAGCTTTTTGAAAAGAGTTGGAGATATAATTCTTCTGTTCGTATATTTGGGACATGAAAAAGATGGTATTCCTTTCGCTTTTATTTATTTCTAGTTTTTCGTATTCTCAAACTTATGCTGAAATGCTAAAATCTGAAATCGGAATGGATGGATATTTCTCTATTGGAAATCAAGGTGGAAACTTCAGTGCAGGCTTGAAATGGGGATTGTTGCAAAAAAAGGAAGATAGCAAAATAATTATTGGTCCGAGTGTTCGCTGGATTCGCGTTTGGACAAAGAATTTAGCGTTTGGAAATCAGGCAACAAGTTACAATATTGTTGGCGTAGGAGGATTTATTCATGCCCGTTTTTTTGAGGCTTTGTATGCAGGCGTTGAAATAGAGGGATTGAAAAGTCCGATTAGCTACACCAATCTTACACCTCAAAAAACATGGATTCCAACCGTTTTTATAGGTGGTGGATATTCGAAAAGTTTCGATGAAAATTTTCGCTTGAATATTGGAATATTTTATGATATTGTCAACAACCTAAATAGTCCGTATCGACCTTCTTATGTTGCAAAAAAAACTGGGCCAAACGGCGAACCTGGAGCCTTAATACCTGTTTTGTATCGCGTTCAATTGTTTATTCCATTGGGAGGAAGTCGTGGAAATGGAAGCTTTGATGAGGAGGTGGAATAGTTCGTTTCCTTTTCTTGAACTGGATGGCTTGTTTAGATTTTTTCGATGATTAGGAATGCAATGAATTTATAGATTCTGAGGTTTTGAAAGGCAAAATAGCAGATTATAACATACTGATTTTAAATTGCTTTACTAAATATTTAAAAGTTTGAAAGTTTAAAATTCGCGAATTTTAGAATTTCAACAATGCGAAGTCGAATTTTGAACTATTTTCAATGTCAAAATCCTCCCCAACTCCCTAAACCAATTCAATCTTATTCCCATCAATCTCAATCACATCACCCACAATCAACTTCGCCCGTTTACGTGTTTCCACTTCTCCATTTCGCAC
>DDBE01000192.1:1932-6220 GCA_002332715.1 Flavobacteriales bacterium UBA2040 | reverse complement strand
CTATCTTAAACTGACTTGTCATTTATCCACTTTTTAAATAAGATTTCAGCTGCCTCGAAAGGTGTGATTTCTTGATCAATTATTTTCTTTTCAAATTCCTGAACCGAAGCCTTCGCTCCTTTTTGATCCAAGTAATGATGTAAAATTGTTTCTTTTAAACTTCCGTTGAACCATCGCAGATCTTGTGATTTACGCTTTTTATCAAACCACCCATTGACTTTTGTCTGATTCTGAAAACTTTCAATTTCCTTCCAAATAGTATCGATATTTTTGTTTTCCAAGGCACTACAAACTGCTGTTTTTGGAATCCATTCATTTGCATTTACGGGAAAAAGATGCATAGCATTTTTGTATTCTCGAGCTGCCAATTCTGATTTCTTCAAATTATCGCCATCTGCTTTATTAATGACCAACAAATCGGCCAATTCCATAATACCTCGTTTAATGCCTTGCAGTTCGTCTCCTGCTCCGGCCAACATCAGCAACAAAAAGAAATCGACCATAGAGTGCACCATGGTTTCGCTTTGTCCCACTCCAACGGTTTCAATTAGAATAACATCATATCCTGCAGCTTCGCACAACAAGATGCTTTCGCGTGTTTTTCGTGCAACGCCACCTAAATTTTTCGCGGAAGGCGATGGTCGAATAAAAGCGTTCTCCGCTTGGCTCAGCTTATACATTCTCGTTTTATCACCCAAAATACTGCCTTCACCTTCCTCACTACTCGGGTCAACGGCTAAGACGGCCAATTTCTTGCCGAGCGAAATTAGATACAAGCCAAACGCTTCAATGAATGTGCTTTTACCAACTCCTGGCACACCGGTTATTCCAATACGAATTGCTTGTCCAGCATGAGGAAGACTCTTTTCGACCAAAGCTCTGCCCTTTACTTGATCCGAATCTAGTGTACTTTCAAGCAAGGTGATGGATGAACTTAAAGCAGATCGATCATCAGAAATTAAGGCGGCAAACAAGTCATCAGGTTGCAAATTTTGTTTTCTTGCTTTCCGCTTGTTCACCCAATTTTTTTTGTGCGTTTCATTCATTGTTTCGAAAGTAGGAACTTTTGATTGAAATCAGAGGATTTGATGTCAATTTTAGTAAATTGGACGTATTAATCACACCCTATGGGAAAAATTGTGGGCCAATCACTTTCGACTGCTACATTAGATATAAGTCTTTCTAGACTTTTTGAAAGAATGGGTTACTAAGGGTTGAGAAGTCTATTTATAATTTATGTTCTCGAGAAGTTTCCGGAGATTTCGAGGCTGGAAGCGTTATGCTTGTATGGCTTTTTAACTACCATCGTATATTCCCTGCAAGCATTAGGTGGATTCATAGGCGATCTTGGGATCGGAAATTAAAACGCTGCTTTAATTGTTAACTTATTACAAGTTTCGGGTACACTAGTTATGATCATTCCTAATTTATATGCCTTTTATACTGGAGTAATTCTCTTCGCAATGGGATCTAGATTTTTCACGCCAAATAGTATTGCGACGTTAGGAAAAGTCTACGTTGACAAACAAAAACTTTTGAATTCCGCTCTCACTAGGTTCATTCTTGACATAAATATTGGTGCATTCATCGGTGGTTTGGTATTTTCAATAGTCGCCTTAAAATATGGTTGGGAAATTGGGTTTTTATTGGGTACAATTTCCAATGCTTTGGCATTTTTGTTTCTAAGACTAGCAAAATACAAGAACACTATTCAACTCTTCGACAAGCCCTTGAATCTAACATTTACTTTCACCAAAATACTGTTAGTCATTCTTTTATCTAGTTTGTTTTGGTTCATTTTTAGTTCAACAGGTTCTGATACCTACCTTGCCTTTAACGAACTTGCAACCTTGTCCAAATTCGATTATGGTTCAGATTTATACTTTCACGCCACCTTAAGTCTATTCATTCCAATTTCTCTTATTCTCGCTTTTTTATGGTGGAAATATGCCGTTCATAATTCAATTAATTTGTTAATCGCCTTTGGTATTGGAGCCATAGGTTTGTCCATGCTCTTCATACTACCCGAAAAACTTAGTCCGAACCATATAAATAACTTTGTCATTTATTTGATATGCTTTGGGCTCGCAGAAGTCATACTTGGTCCTGTAATTCTCACGGTCATTTTTAAAAACACGAATCCAAGATATTATGCATCCATCATCGGCGTTATGCTTTTCGTTGTTTCATTCGCCGTTGTTCTTTCGAACAAATTAGTCGACGAAGAGTTGAATTCTTTGATCACTTTTGGTTGTGCAACCTTTTTAATGGGGAGTGCTACAGTAAGTCTGTTGATATATTTTTTAATCACTCGTTTCAAATCCAAGCCAATTCAAACTAATTAAATATCTTCGTATCCATGACCAAAATCGGACTTCTATCTGATACCCATGGACATCTCGATCCAAAAATTTTCGTTCATTTTAAAGACGTTGATGAAATCTGGCATGCTGGTGATATTGGGAGTTTAGAGGTGATTGATAAACTGAGGGAATTCAAACCATGTCGCATCATTTTCGGAAATATTGATGAAACAGAAATTCGGACAGAAACCATAGAAACCGGGATTTTCACCGTTGAAAAAATGAAAGTTGTTATGACGCACATCGCTGGAAGATCAGGTCGTTACGCAAAAGGAATTCCAGAGTTGTTGAAAAAAGAAGAGCCAAACATTTTTGTTTGTGGTCATTCACATATACTTTTGGTTCAACACGACAAACGGTTCAACACACTTTGGTTAAATCCTGGAGCGTGTGGAATCAAGGGGTTTCATTCCGTTCGAACCCTTTTACGATTCGAAATAGATGCAAAAAAAGTAAGAAATATGGAAGTAATTGAACTAGGAAGTCGTGTTTAGATATAATTTTTTTAATCGCTTTGCGTTATTCCCTAAAATGAAGTTCAAACTAGGCGTAATCGCTTTTCTTATCAGTTTCACTGCCAATTCACAAACTGGTGGCACGAACAGCTTTGCTTTCATGGATTTAGCGTTCAATGGACGATCTCTAGGATTAGGGACCGATTTCATTACGGTAAAAGATGCTGATGTCAACTTAGGGGTAGCCAATCCATCGTTGATCAATTCGCAAATGGACAAGCATGCCTCATTCAGTCAAGCTTTGGTACCCGGTGGAATAAATTATGGAATGGTCAGTTATGCAAGAACTTTGAAAAAGGACTTTTTAGGTGTTGGACACATCCGATTTGTCGACTATGGAAAAATGACCCGACGCGATGAATTCGGAAATGACCAGGGCACCTTCAAGCCTATGGATATGATCATTGGTGCTAGTGTTTCCAAACCATTCTCACCGAAGCTTTCGGTTGGTGCTTCACTTAATTTTATTTATTCCACCTTAGCTTCCTATACGTCCTTGGGCGCTTCAGTCGATTTTGCAGGAAATTATTACAACGAAGACAAAGAATTTTTGGCGACCCTGATGGTGAAAAACGCTGGATATCAATTCAAAGGATACACGAAGAAAACACACGACCCCTTACCCGTGAATGTTCAATTTGCCGTTTCAAAGAAATTGGCACATGCACCGTTTCGCTTCTCTCTTTTGGCGCATACCTTAAATCGTTGGGGATTAAGCTATGTAGATCCAAATGCAAAAGAAACGATAGATGCTTTAACGGGTGATACTATTCCTGTTCCAACAGCAGGATTTATAGAGAAAATTGGTCGCCATTTGACTTTTCAAACAGAAATACTTGTTTCTAAAAACTTCCATTTACGCGCTGCTTTTGACTTGCAAAAAAGACAACAAATGAAACTGGAAGCACGTCCCGGAGCTAGCGGATTTTCTTTTGGTGCAGGTTTTTATTTCAAAAAATTCTCTGTGGATTACGGAATGGGCGTGGTTTCGCGAGCTGGACTTCAACACATGATCTCCTTGAGCACCGACCTTAACCAATGGCGCAAATAAGGCAGAAAATTACTTATCTTCGTCACCGATGAAGAAAGGTTTTAACACCAAAAAAATTACGATTGCCATTGACGGATATTCCTCGTGTGGCAAAAGCACATTGGCGAAGGAATTGGCTAATGAATTGGGTTACATTTACATCGATTCAGGGGCTATGTACAGAGGAGTGACACTCTTCTGCAGACGACACGATTGGGTTTCAATCGAACATTTAGACAAAGAAAAAATCATTGCACATCTGAACGAAATTGAACTTCGTTTCATCTTTGAACCTGGAATGGAAAAGCCACAATTGACCTTAAATGGTGAAAAAGTAGAAAAATATATTCGTTCAATGGAAATTTCCAATGTCGTTTCTC
>DDBE01000192.1:0-1602 GCA_002332715.1 Flavobacteriales bacterium UBA2040 | reverse complement strand
GGTGCTTTGGGCGGTGTTATTATGGATGGACGCGATATTGGTTCCGTCGTATTTCCAGATGCTGAATTAAAAATATTTCTAACCGCTTCTCCAGAAGTTAGAGCAATACGCAGATATGATGAGTTAAAATCGACTGGAGCTGACGTGACTACAGCTGAAATTAAAACAAATCTGCTCGAAAGAGACCGAATAGACAGTACACGTGAAGAAAGTCCGTTGATTCAAACCCCAGATGCATGGGTGTTGGACAACTCACATTTGTCTAAAAAGGAACAATTGAATTTAGTTATTGAACGAGTTTGTGAAATTTTAGCCTAATAATTCTATATTTGTATGAATTCTTACACAAGGCTTTAAGAATTTCACACAATCACCTACTCAATTTAAATTATAAATACCCAATGATTCGCAAGAATCACAGAATTGATTAAAAATGGATTCAATAGGAAAAATAACAGAAGACCTCATAAACTGCAGTCCTTTTTTGCGTGAAGCAATAACAGATAACTTGATTAACATTTCTGCATTGGCGAGAAAGTTAAAACCAGAAATCGAGAGCAGAATGGGCAAACCCGTTAAGGAAGGCGCTATTGTAATGACAATAAAACGTATGTCTCCCGGTCTATACTATCGATTGAATATCAAGATTACGAATATGATGTCGGAATTAGGTGATTTCCTCGTGAGAAGTAATCTTTCTGATTTTACCTACGAGAATTCTGAGTCTTTAAAAAATGCACAAACCGATTTCATTCAATTATTGAGAAAGGAAAACGACAACTTCTACACCATTTCTCAAGGATTATCAGAAACAACTTTTATTGTATCTGCAAGTCAAAATGAAATTGTAAAAGAATTCTTCAAGAAAGAAAAACTCAAAGCACACAACGAGAAATTGGCATCCGTAACGGTAAAATTACCGACTATGAACACAGAAATATACGGAGTATACTATTACATTCTAAAGCAATTGGCTTGGGAAGGAATCAATATTGTACAAGTTGTATCTACATCGAATGAGTTTACAATCGTTGTGAATCAAGCCGAAATTGATATCGCCTTTAAGATATTGATGAACTTGAAACGCTACGCTTAAGCTTTACACTTCTCTTCTGGAGTAGCTCCACATAAACCGCAAGAAGCTCCTTGGTCTTGCACCAAAGGATTGTTACTTGCGCAAGTTCCAGCAAATTTTCCATCTTTTTTCGCCCAAATTTTGATTGCAATACCTGCAAAGCAAAGCGCTAATAAACCAATAGAAAGTAAAACAAGTTTCATGACAAATTAATTTAAGACAAAGTTAAGGCTTTTCAATTGCCTTGCAACAATTTCCCCGTTCCATAATTATTCCATTCTATTGAACTAGGAGTACCATAATAATAAACATTACCTTTACCCCATGTTTCACATTTCAATACTCCTGTGGCATCTGCGTCGATTTTTAAATCACCTGAACTACGACTTAAAACGGTCAACAAATTATTCACTTTCAATCCACGGGTATCCCCAAAGGAATTTCCTTTTACCGTAAAACGAGCTTGGTCGCAAATTCCCTGGACCTTATAATCTGCCCAAGAGGGATCGGCAAGATCGGAAGAGGAC
>DDBE01000104.1:1161-4576 GCA_002332715.1 Flavobacteriales bacterium UBA2040 | reverse complement strand
ATCATTTCTTGTACTTCTCCCAAACCTTCTTGGTAGGATTTCCCCATTTCGTAAGAAACCAATTTCCCCAATGGTTCTTTGTATTCTCTTAATTTTTCCGCCAATTGACGAACAATCTCTCCTCTGTGAGGTGCTGGGTTTTTCCGCCAAACAACAAACGCTTCTTGCGCTTTTTTTACGACCGTTTCGTAGTCAGCTACTTGAGCACTTCTTACTGCGGCAATTGCTTTTCCGTCAACGGGTGAAATTGATGTTATTGTTTCACCGCTGGTATTCAACCAATTACTACCTGTAGATGCTCCGTTGTTCAATTGCTCTACGCCTAGCGTTTTTAATATTTCTTCAATCCCAAGGGATGTTGTTGATTCAGACATTTTGTTAAATTTCTAATAAGTTTGTCCAACAAAGTTAAGAAATCTTAGGCACAAACTGTTTCATTGCCGGACTAGAATAGGCACAATTGATGTTAAGTCATTTGAAATGCGGACAAACAGAACTGCACAAGATTTATTATATTTGACTAACAAATTAGTCCCTTAATGAACCCATACTTAATTATTATTGCCTGCAGTTGTGTTATAATTCTGAGTTTTTTCTTCAATATTATTTCGAAACGCACCAATATTCCTAGTGTTTTAATGTTGATTTCCCTTGGCATAGTTATCAAGTTATTGATGAACATGACATCTATGCGCGACAAAGACCTTGGCATCGATTCACTACTTCAGATTCTGGGAAATGTGGGGCTAGTTATGATTGTTCTTGAAGCTGCGCTTGATTTGAAGTTGGAAAGAAAAAAAGCTGGTTTATTGCTTCAATCCTTCGCAGTAGCAGCTGTATCTTTGGTCGGATCGATCCTTGGAATTGCGGCTTTGTTCTATTACATATTTCCCGGAACCGATTATTACACCGCATGTTTGTACGCTGTTCCTTTAAGTATTATGTCGAGTGCAATTATAATTCCTAGTGTTGGTGGATTGCAAGGTGCCAAACGTGAGTTCATGGTGTATGACAGTACATTTTCTGATATTCTTGGGATTATGGTGTTCTACTTTATGTTAGGCGAGGAAGGTTCAGAAATGGGAACGACTGTCGGCGGGATACTTTCAAATTTAGGAATTACAATAGTGATGTCGATTTTGGTGGCGTATGGATTGGTCTGCATATTCCAACACCTTAAAATGCAAGTAAAACTCTTTTTGATAATCGGTGTTTTGATGCTCATGTTTGCCGTTGGGAAATACTTCCATTTATCGTCACTTTTGACCATTTTGGCTTTTGGAATAGTGCTGAACAACACCAATATTTTCTTTGGGGGACGTTTGAAAAAGTATTTTGATGCAGAATCCGTGAAACCTATTCTCCATGATTTTCACAACCTAACTTTGGAATCGGCATTTTTAATTCGTACCTTTTTCTTCGTGTTGTTCGGAATCAGTATTACGCTTACTTCCTTGTACGACTGGAGAGTAGCGGTAAATGGATTTGCTATTGTCGGCATTCTTTACGCCATACGATTTGTCGTTTTGCGTTTCGTTGCCAAGAATCATGTTTTCCCAGAATTGTGGATTGCACCAAGAGGATTGATCACTGTTCTTTTATTCTTTGTTATCTTAAAGGATGAGCGGTTGAATATTCCAGGATTCGATGCTGGATTGCTTCTGTACCCAATAATCATTACAAGTATCATTATGACGATTGGGTTGATTACCCATCGTGGTGAAAAAGTTCGGGATGTTCTCTTCCACAGATTGCCGTTGGTGAAAACAGGCAATGGGGATGAAATGAACGATATTTATAAGAAACGAATGGAAGAAAATGTGGAACAAAGAGATTTTGATGGATTTTAAGTTGACCTATATATTTATTTTAATACTTGGTTTGTTCGCCTGCTCCACCAACAAGGAAAGCAATTGGGAAAAGGATGGCAAAGAAGTAACGATTTATATTCAAAATGCAATGCCTCATTGTGGCGGAATGGCACCTGACCCAGAAATCGATTACCCAATTATGGACCCGTACATTGGATGCACTTTATCGGTGCATTTGGCCAACGATGATGGAGCAAGAGGTGAGAAAGTTGGCGAAATACTAACGAATCATGAAGGAAAAGCTAAAATTTCTCTAAAAAAAGGGATGTATCAACTTTGGAAACCGAGCAAATTTGATTCTTTTTCAGAATTTATGGATAAGGAATCGCCTGTAAAAAGTTCGAATTACGCATATCGCGATGAAGCCTGTTTTCAGGAGTGGTATGATCGCCCTGATTTTGAATTGGAGGTGACGGCTAAACCAGAGTTTTCTTTTTCTTATCAGAATAGATGTTTTACGGGAGCCCATCCGTGTATGATCTATTCAGGCCCGTATCCACCTTGATTGTTTTATAAGAAAACTGCGATTAAACAGATTAATAGATTGCCTAGATTCTTTTTTCAAATTCCTTAATCAATACAATCCTGATTTGATTGATAGCACTAAGTCAACCTCGTCTTCTTCTCCTTAAACGAAATCCCCAATTCAGCCAGCTCAGCCAAAATTGGTTCATAAATCTCCTTTGCCAAGGGCATCTGAACACCTTTTGCCGTAATCTTACCCGTCAAAATCATCTTCGCACAAATAGCAACGGGTAGTCCAACCGTATTGCTCATAGAAGTGTACGTCTGGTCTTCCCCAATATTCACCATGTGCGATTCGATACGGAAGGTTTCGCCATTCAAATGGTACATAAAATCGTGGTACATCACCAACATGTCTTTGTCGCCGGCTGCCAAGCTCAGTTTCCGAACCAATATTTCTTGCAACAACTGCGCAGGACTAGCATTCGAAATGCCCATCGGATTGGTGTCCTCGAAAAAGCCTAACCATTCAAAACGGAGATACATTTCCTTTTCCTCCGTACCCAAAAATTCAGCAAGTTTTACTTCTATAGTTTTCGAAGGATCATAATGTAAAAAGGCATTCAAAAACTGTCTCGGGGTCAATTTTTCAGAAAATTCCATCTGGTAATTATCATCCGTCAATCCCAAATCGATCATCTTGCTCCAAGCCGTTGAATATCCTGGTCGACGAAGCGTACCTCGATAAATGGTCGGAATATCATCTAAACCATAAATCGCTCTATATTTCAAGGAATCACGATTCGCATATCCTTCAAAATCGCCATAACCGTTCAGTTTCATGTGGTCCAAACGCTTAAACAAGCGACGATACGGAATGTACTTGTACTGATTTTCTTCAATAAAACACGAAGCACCACCTTGACCAGCCAAAACCACATTGCGCGGGTTCCAAGTAAACTTATAATTCCAAGGATTGTTGTCAAATTCAGGCGCCACCAATCCACCGCAAAAAGATTTAAAACTGTGTACTTTTCCACCTTCTTCTTGAATTTCATGAATGATTTTCATGGCACTCA
>DDBE01000104.1:556-885 GCA_002332715.1 Flavobacteriales bacterium UBA2040 | reverse complement strand
AATGATTTTCATGGCACTCATGTGGTCAATTCCTGGATCTACACCAATCTCATTCATGATGATGATACCTGCCGCTTTAGCTGCATCGCCCAGTTCTCTAATTTCATCGGTTATGTAAGAAGGTGTAATCAAATTCTTTTTTCGAGCAACGCAATCTTTGGCAATATCCAAATGAAAACGTGCGGGTAACATACTGATTACCAAATCTGCTTTTTCCATATATAGAGCGCGTGCTTTTTCGTCCAAGGCATTAATTGTCAAAGCCGTCGACCGTGGATGACCTTTCGTTTTGGAAAGAATCATTTCTTCATTTTGGTCAATAACTGTCA
>DDBE01000104.1:0-229 GCA_002332715.1 Flavobacteriales bacterium UBA2040 | reverse complement strand
GGCTTGTTCAATCAAGTAACGAATTAAAGAAGATGAAGAAAGGCCAGCGCCTAAAAGGAGTATGTTTTTCATGCCAGAAGGTTGAGGCACAAAGATAGATTTTTCAGTAAAAGAGAGGGGATTTGTTAAAATTTAATTTTTTTAGTTGTAGCACCGTTACGGATATTGTACCGTTTCGCTGTTGTATTAATTTTCGATTTAATTACAATCCAACATACAATCGAGAGTT
>DDBE01000090.1 GCA_002332715.1 Flavobacteriales bacterium UBA2040 | reverse complement strand
TGAGAGTTCAAGAACAACAAATAGAATTGATAAAAAAACTCGAAAAGCAATTAAGTCACGAACAAATTGCGAATGCCAAAACAGATGCAGAAAAAATGCTAGGTAAGTCATTAACAAATTTCGACAAGCTTCATCAATGGAATAAATAAAATAACTCTTTAATTTCTTCGTTTGTGTCAAAAACACAACATGCTGAGAAATAAGAAAATACAACTATTTATTTTACTAATAATTCTATTGAATATTGGTATTTATTTCACCGCGTTGTCAACCGAAACTGCAGATCGGGTTTTTGCAGAATGTGCAAGAAATTCGGGCAGAACAGCTGCAGCAATAAACCTATTTTTATTGTTTTTTATAGGACATTTTGGACTAAAAACAATCTATAGTGATCACAATAAGCTTAAGTTATTTAAGCTATTTATTACGTTATTTGCAATAAATCATTTGATCCATTTTTTCTTTGTTTTTCAAAACTTTAAGTGGCATCAAATGGATCTAAACGTTTATAATCATCTTCATGGATTTGTCACATTCATCAGTTTGCTTACCTTACCAATGGTTGTAAATAGGTTCAAAAGATTGAGTAGACTTTTACATCTTTATTTGGTCATTTACTTTTTCAATGTGACTTTTTTTATCGGTATCTCCTTTTATGCCCGCTTCAAACCTGGAATAGATGAAGCTTACTTACATAGGACCGGAATCCTATTGATGATCGCAGCACTATTCTATGTGGTATTCAGGGTAATCGTTGACATAATAATGGAAAGAGAAAATGGTAGTGAATAAAACACTTTTAATTTTATTTTTTTCGCTTCTGAGCCAAACTGTGAAGGCGACAGAATGTGTTGAAAAAACATTCAAAGAAGAACATCTCAACATTTATTTGTGTCAGAATTACTCAAACTATAACGAGACGCGAACGCTGCTATTTAAAGCTCGTGCTCAAATTCTGAACGACTACATTGCTATGAAAATTCAATCTGGACAATTGCAAAACAAAAAAATTGAAATTCAACTTTACGACCCACTTTTAACTTATAATTATTTGAATATAAGTCAAGGAAAGAAAGGCTATTTTGTGACTTATTCAGGTTTTGCTTCCATACAACAACTCAAAACATTCATAGATTATTTTACTGACCCAAATTGGAAGCCCTTTTTTACGAGCGACTTTGAGAAAGTAAGTAGTGAAACGATTTCTAAACAAATCGAGCAGTTTTTTCTTGACAACAAAACGTCGAAAATCGAAGCGAGCCAACTGAATGTTTGGTCCTTAGACCATTTGAAACTCGATTACCTAAACGACACGCTCCAATACTTTGTGCAGGCAAGCGCACTGCCAATAGCCGCAAGCTCTTCGTTGCCTATCAAAATAAAGGATAGGTATCTCTTGTTTCAAAACGACTCTATTTTTGTGCTTAAAGGCCAAGAAATCATTCAGACCCTAAGAATCGAGAAACCAATTACTGAAGATTACGATATTTACGTCTATGCAAAGTGGGTAAATATTTGTAACGGCGGACAAGACAATTGGGTGTATAGTTACTCGTATGAGAAGAACAAATTTCATCAATTCCGTTAATCCGTTTGGTGATCTCCCTTCATCTAGCTTAATTGCATTGATATATCCAATACAACATGAATTATTGTACAATTAAATAAATTGTTCTAATTTAATTTTAAATTCAAAAAGTTGGTGTATGAAAAAAATACTGTTTTCAAGCGTTTTGCTTTTTTCAGCTTACAAAATAAATGCTCAAAAAGTATATTCCGTTGATTATGAAAACCAAGCTGATGTAAAGGTATTTGTGGTGCAGTACGAGAATCAGGCTGACCTCAAAGTCTACAAAGTGAAATATGAAAACCAAGCCGGATTCAACGATGGCAAATGGTACTTTACACAATATGCCAATCAAGCAAAAAAGAAAATTTACTTCGTTAAATACGAAAATCAAGCAGACCTCAAAGTTTATTTTGTGAACTATGAGAACCAAGCTGGTTGGAGAAATGCTTCTAAAAAAGCACTTTTGTATTAAGCGCCAATGGCCTTCGGATTTTCACCACAATACGCACAAGATTATCAGCTAGAAGGCTTGGATCGAGAGCACTTTTTAGCCATTGCCATTGAGGCAATAGATAGGTTGGAATTGAAACTGAGCAAAGTCTCTAGTTCCGGAATTTTAGTCTATACCAAGATGTCTGCTTATTCATGGGCAGAAGAAATCACGCTGACCTTCGGCATAGATAAAGTAACCGTTCGTAGTCAGTGTGCTGGCAACCAACTCTTTGATTGGGGTAAGAATAAGCGCAATGTTCAGAACCTCATATTAGAAATCAAGCATGTGCGCCGCATTTTAAAAGAGGAAAAACTCCAATCAAAATTACAGGCGTTAAGTCAGTTGGAGACTCTCCATGAAGAGCTGCCACTTATTGCGCCAACTTCTTCAGCTAAAGATAAAATCTCGCATTTCTTTTCCATTTTTAGAATTACCGAGGGTTATCGCGTGACGCCAATTTTAGTCAATCTGAATTTGGTGGTTTTTGTGATTATGCTTTTTGCTGGCGTGAGTTGCTTTCAGCCCAGTGTGGATGAACTCGTGCGGTGGGGGGCAAATTACAGGGAATTCACGCTCGCCGGTCAAGGTTGGCGTTTACTGACCGCTTGTTTTTTACATGCGGGTATTTTTCATTTGATATTCAATTTGTATGCCCTTATTTATATCGGTTTATTGCTGGAGCCACACCTAGGCACTGTGCGTTTTTTAATTGCCTATTTATTGGCGGGTATCGGCGGAAGTTTGGCCAGTTTGTGGTGGAATGACTACATGGTTGCCGTTGGCGCTTCAGGCGCAATTTTTGGTATGTATGGTGTCTTTCTTGCTTTACTTTTGAGCAAAACACTCGATAAAAACATCCAGCGCGCGTTTTTAACGAGCACACTCGTTTTTGTCATTTATATGGTGCTCAATGCCTTCAAGAAAGAAACCAACATAGACAATGCAGCGCATTTTGGTGGATTCCTCACTGGGCTTGTATTTGGTTTTGCCATTATTCCAAGTCTGAAAAGACCTAAAAATCAGGTGCTAAATGCTTCTATTCTTCTTGTTTTGATCGTCTTTCTTCTCACAACAAGTGTTTTTATAATACGTTCTATCCCCAATAATATAGCAAGATATAATCATTTCTTGAAGCGCTTTGGAGTCATAGAAAAAGCAGCCTTAAAAGTATACCGTCTGCCTAAAGAGAGTTCTGATTTGACTGTATATAACGAGGTCAATAATCACGGACTTCCCAAATGGCACCGCATGCTTTCTCTTGTGAGGGATCAATATAAATATGAATTACCGACACAATTGCTGCGCCGCAATCAAATTCTTGAGAGGTATTGTCAGGGAAGAATTAAGTCTTTCGAACTGATTCAAAAAGCGCTGCTCCATCCAGATGAGGATTACAATTATGAATTGAACTATTATAAACAATACATTATGTCGCAGCTTGAACAAATGCAAGCGATGAATCTGAAATAAACTGCTTCACATTAAAGATGATCCCAACACCCGAACACAACGCTAAAATTGCCAAACTTACTTTTGCAGGTGTTTACCCTCATTATTTAACAAAGGTTTTAAGAAAAGGAAGAACAGAAGAAGAGTTGCGGGTTGTAATTGAATGGTTAACTGGTTTTGATTTTCAAGCACAACAACAATTAATTGCCGAGAAGGTCACCTTTGAATCCTTTTTTGATCGTGCCAATTTACATCCGAATGCGCACCTCATCACAGGGCTCATCTGCGGCTACCGAATTGAAGCCCTCGACAATCCTTTGACACAAAAAGTACGTTATTTAGATAAACTCGTCGACGAATTGGCAAAAGGCAAGGCGATGGAGAAGATATTGAGAAAATAAATTTTAAATGAAAAAAACCATTTTAATTAGTCTTTTGACTGTCCTGATCTTAGGCTGCGGAAAAATAAACACACCAAATGCGGAGGCGGAAAAGCTTTTTGGTACTTGGCGTTTTGTGTCAAGTTCAGGCGGTTTTTCGGGTGCAGGAAATGCAAGTTTTGATGCTACTGATACCTACGAATACAAAGAAAATGGCACGTTTTCGCACCGTAAAGATGGGCAACTTATGGATCAAATGAATTTCTCGTTGCAATTGGGAACGAGCATTACAGGCCAGACCGATCAACTTATGATTCATTATGGACTAGTAGGTTACAGGCAATCTTTTCAAATCCAAAATGACACCTTGTTTTTAAGTGATGAGGTTTACGACGGTTTTCAGTATGTATTTGTAAGGGAATAGTATTTTTGTAAAAACCTTTTGATATGAGTGATATCAACATAGACAACTACCTCGATAGCCATTATATCCATAGAAGTAATTGGTTGCGAGCGGCCGTTTTAGGTGCCAATGACGGTATTATCTCCGTTTCGAGTTTGGCAATCGGTGTCGCCGCCGCAAGTTCTACTAGAGAACCGATTATTTTGGCAACAGTTGCCGGTTTGGTTGCTGGTGCGCTCTCAATGGCGGCTGGTGAATACGTGTCGGTAAGTTCGCAGATGGACACCGAACATGCTGATATCGAAAGAGAAAAGCAAGAGCTTGCCGAAATGCCCGATGAAGAATTGCAAATTTTGGCGGCAATTTACGAGCAGCGTGGACTCAAGAAAGAAACGGCAATGCAAGTAGCTGTCGAACTAACAGCACATGACGCCTTGGCTGCCCACGTCCGCGACGAGCTAGGCATTAATGAAATCACTCAAGCCAACCCTATTCAAGCGGCATTAGCTTCGGGAGCAGCCTTTACTGTTGGCGGTATCTTTCCATTGTTAGTCATTTTATTTGCACCGCTCAAAGGCATGGAGTTTTGGTTGTATGGCTTTACCATCCTTGCCTTGGTTTTACTTGGTGCAACTGCCGCACGCACAGGAGGTTCACCAATCTGGAAAGCGGTTATGCGCATTACTATTTGGGGTACTATCGCTATGGCACTATCTGCAGGTGTTGGTTCTTTATTTGGGGTCAATGTCTAAGATTCAAGAAATATTGGACAATGTCCCTGAGGAAAGAAAAGCGTCTTTCTCAAAACTACATCAGACGATTGTTGCTAACCTACCAGCGGGATTTGAATCCGGCATCAGTTACGGTATGTTGGGTTACGTCATTCCACATAGCCTTTATCCTGCAGGTTATCATTGTAAACCTTCCGAACCGCTTCCATTTGCAAGTTTAGCTTCACAGAAGAACAGTATTAATTTCTATCACATGGGTATATATGCCAATCAAAAATTATTGGATTGGTTTGTTGCGGAATATCCGAAACATTGCACACAAAAACTTGACATGGGTAAAAGCTGTATCCGTTTCAAGAAATGGGATCAAATTCCGATCGAACTCATAGGTAAACTCATGCAAAAAATAAGCGCTGCAGATTGGATTGAGATGTATGAGCAGATGCTTAAAAAGTAAAGTCGTACCTTTAATTAAAATTCAATACATGTCAGAAGAATTACAAAAATGCCCCTCGTGTGAATCACCATATGGATACGAGAGTGGAGAAAATCAGTACACTTGTCCAGAATGTTCCTTTGAATGGAATCAAGCGGATATTGCCTCTGCAAATGAACTAGTAGTCTTAGATGCTAATGGCGCACGCTTGCAAAATGGAGATTCCGTTGTTGTAGTCAAAGATTTACCTGTCAAAGGCGCGCCAAAACCCGTAATAAAAGCCGGTACAAAAGTCAAAAATATTCGTCTCAACGACGGTGATCATAACATCGATTGTAAAATAGATGGTTTTGGTGCTATGGGCCTAAAGTCTGAATTTGTTAAGAAAGCATAAATTACTCATCATGAAAGGATTATTCGTTTTCATTGCATCATCCTTGGTATTTACTGCCTGTACGCGCACTTCTTGTGATAATGCCCAAGCAGCAACCATTGAAGATTATACAGGGCTAGACGGTTGTGGTTTAGTGATTAAATTAGAAAGCGGTGAAGTGCTAGAGCCGATGAATCTTAATGATTTCAACATATCACCTACAGACGGCATGAAAGTTTGGGTCAAGTATCATCAAGCAGAAACCTTCATTGGTAGCATTTGTATGGTTGGGCCAATTGTTGAGATTGATTGCCTCACCAAACGATAAGTAGAGATGCGCATTTGGGAGAAGGTAATACTGGCTATCCAAATATTGACAACAACAGGCATGTTGTACAATGATTTATTTCCAACGGTTTTCCTCTCTTTACTGATTAATTCAATTTTATTCTTACAAACCTTGACTACATTCGCAGTAGTCTATTTCATATTTACAAATAAAGAGTTACCTATTCAGCCCCGTTACTTAGGAGTTGTATCTATGTCGATTTTGGGCTTCGCACAACTTTTTTTAACCAATCATTTTCCTTTTCCATTTCTTGATGGCTTCATTTTAGTACCTGTTGTTATTTTCTTCCTTTACCTCAGTATCAGAGTCTTCAAACAGAAATCACTGCTTAGCCTCTGGTTGATTACTTTATTACCAACCCTACATGCCTTAGTTGTTTTAAGGATATTTATTTTTTGAAAAATTTTAATGTAAGATCATTTATTTTTACAAAATAAATGCCGCTTTCTAAGTGTTGTATATTACAGGTTGTGTTTTCTGATATTAATTCTCCGGTTAACATAATTTTACCTTGATAATTATAGACTAAAAATGTTTCACCAACTAAGTCTACTCCAGTTTGAATATTCATAAAATCTGTAGAAGGGTTCGGGAATATGTTAAAATGAGTTGGTACAGGACTATCAATGCCAGTTGTTGTAGATTCGTAATAGAAACTTTTCTCTTTTGAGACATACAAAACACCAGGAGAAGTGCTTATTTGAACCTTTTCTTTTGTGATCAATTCTTGTGAGTTATAATCAAAAGTTACAATTCGGTCAATAATACCATTGGTGAATGCAACTATTGAGTCAATTTTGAGGTTATTTAAGTCGTAAATAAAGTTTACCAATGTAGTTTGTCCATCTATGAGATTCAGGCCTGAAACTTGATTTACTTGACCTGCACTATAAGTATAATTTATATCCCATACCAATTGCAGCGAAGAAATAGAATTTCCGTAGGAATTTTTTACATAACTTACTTCATTTCCATTATAATTGATTACTGATTCAAATGCATTGTTCGGTTGGATTGTTGTAATATCAAAATTTGTTGAGTTATATCGGATCAACTGGTTAGAAGAATTATAGAAAAAGGAATCTATAGTAGTTAAAAGATTTTGTTCCGTAATATACTTTCTCGTTATGCTTTTTTGATTGTTAATATTATACTCAAATTCTTCTTTAGTTTCTGTTAACCAATTGGATGAGAAACTATAAAAATTCTGCTTCTCGATGCCAATCAGCTTATTATTTGTATTATAAGTGTATAACGTTCTTTGAGGTGGAAGTAGCGAATTTTGTGTCTTGATTAGGAGGCCTGCGCTATATTCATAAGTCACCGTGTCATAAGGACCAGAAATGGATGTGGCAATGTATTTATATTCTTCAGTACAATCAATTGTTGGTAGGGTGTAAACCCAATTGAAAAATATCCCATCAAATTCAAAATTTGGTTGATTTGAACTTAGAAATCCGTTATTGGTATTGTATACAAAAACACTAGAGTCTTCAATGTTAGAAATGAAATAATCATATGTTTTAATTGCAATTAATTTTTGTTGTCCAAGGCTTTGACCGGGAAAAAGAAAAAACAAAAAGTAAATAGATATACTTGTATGTATTGCTCGATGAAGAAAGATTTTGAAAAGATTTAGGAGGAGCGAATATAGCAAAATGGTTTTATGGTAAATATAGACAATCCTCATAGTCTGGTGGTTAAAGTGAGAAAAAAGTAGTAAATTGGTAACTAATATAAGAACAATGAAAATTTTCACCTTATACGCGCTTTTTATTCTACTTTCACTCCTCACTTCTTGTGAGAAGACGACTTCTTTTTATTATGAAATAGTGAATCAAACAGCATCAACAATTTATTTGAATGGCACAAACATCATTACTAATTTTCCCATAAACGATAGCATTAGCCCTGGCCAATCAAAAGAGGTAGCGGCATGGAGCAAATTTGGAAAACAAACAGAACTTTTGAATCCTCAAGCCATTTTTGGTACCTCATTTGTAGTGACCAATACTGATGGCGATACGCTACAAAAGGACATCAATTCCATTTCCAACTGGAATGCAGTTATTGACGAAGCGCGTGCTGTGGCCATTCACAACTATTCTTTTGAAATAAATGAGATAGATTTTAATTGATCAATAATGCACATCCCAATACTCAATGATATCCTGATTATACTTCTTTCAGCGGTTTTCATTGTTTATTTCTTGAAAAAGTCTAATCAGTTTATTTGATTGAGCAAATCAACTTTTCAACCCATCAGCCGAACTAGGTAATTATTGGCTTTTGGGGCTGATGATGTCATTCCTGAGGAATACGAAACGTCATTGCAAATTTTCACCAAAGTACTGGGCCAATTTGATACCGCGGAAAGTGAAATCAATGAAATTGCAGAACGTGTGCGAAACGATCATTATCAGTTTTTCCTTCAATATAAAAATGTCAAATTTGATTCTTGACAGCGGCCGTTCTTGCTATGAAGTAAGGGTTTAGCAAGTTGGCTTTGTTATAGTAGAGGGGTTGTTCCGTTATTGCATGAATAACTTCTCCACCAAGTGCCTCTAAAATGGCTTGTCCAGCTGCGATATCCCATTCCATAGTAGGTGCAAAACGAGGGTATATATCCGCATTTCCTAGGGCTAAGTCAAAGAATTTGAGAGCTGATCCTTTTTTGATAAAATCGATTTGATGACCTTTTTCTTTTAAGGCATTGATAAATTGTAAGACAGGACCACTGTGGTGACTTCGTGAACAGGCCATAATCATGGGCTTGTTGATGTGCTTTGGAATCTTGATTTCTTGCCAATTTTCTAGGATATGAGCCTTATCGAATGTAAAAACAAATACTCCTATAGCTTTGGCACCAATGATTATTTTTTGTTCAACAGGAGAAGCAATAAGCCCAAAAATAGGGTTCCCGTTTTCAATTAAGGCAATATTTACAGCAAATTCGTCATTTCTTTTGATAAATTCTTTGGTGCCGTCCAGGGGGTCAATGCACCAACAAGTTGCCCATTTTTGCCTCATATCAAAAGGGTGCTTCTCTGTTTCCTCGCCTGTGATTGGAATTCCAAGCGGCGATAAGTGTTGTTCTATGATGCGGGAAGAGGCTAGGTCCGCTTTGGTTACTGGCGAACCATCGGATTTATCTTGAAAAGAAAATTCTTGTTGGTAAATCTCCATGATCGCTTTGGAGGCTGCAATGGCGGCTTCTATTGCAATGCGATATGGTATAGGCCAGTGTTTCAATTGAGGTTCATTTCAGGGACTATGTCTGGAACAACCAAATCACCTTCAGTTTTGGCAATGATTTCTTCTACACTTACACCAGGAGCACGTTCAAGTAGGTAAAACTTCCCCTCTTTGATTTCCATTACAGCCAATTCGGTTACAACCTTTTTGACACATCCAACACCAGTGAGAGGTAAAGTGCAGGCCTTCAGTATTTTGGATTCTCCGGCTTTATTTCTGTGCATCATGGCCACAATAATATTTTCTGCCGAAGCAACTAGATCCATGGCTCCGCCCATCCCTTTGACCATTTTACCCGGAATCTTCCAGTTAGCAATGTCTCCATTTTGAGACACCTCCATTGCGCCCAAAACCGTAAGCTGCACATGTTGTCCGCGGATCATGGCAAATGAAGTAGCTGAGTCAAAAAATGAAGCGCCATCTCGGGTGGTAATGGTTTGTTTACCTGCATTGATAAGGTCTGGATCTTCCTCTCCATCAAAAGGGAAAGGCCCCATTCCAAGTACACCATTTTCAGATTGAAATTCTACTTCAATTCCTTCTGGAATGTAGTTGGCAACAAGCGTAGGAATACCAATGCCAAGATTGACATACCAACCGTCTTGCAGTTCCTGAGCAATGCGCTTAGCAATACCGTTTTTATCTAGAGCCATATTATTAGTTTTTGGGTCGAACAGTACGCTGTTCGATGCGTTTTTCGAATTTTTCTCCTTTGAAAATACGTTGTACAAAAATTCCAGGTGTATGGATTTGGTTGGGATCAAGTGTGCCAGCAGGAACTAGTTCTTCGACTTCTGCAATGGTTATTTTACCAGCCATTGCCATCATAGGATTAAAATTACGGGCAGTTGCTTTGTATATAAGGTTTCCTTCGGTATCTCCTTTCCAAGCTTTGACTATTGCGTAATCAGCGGTTAGTGCACTTTCTAGTATGTGGGGCTTTCCATTAAACATACGTACTTCTTTACCTTCGGCTACTTCTGTTCCATAGCCAGCTGGGGTAAAAAATGCTGGAATACCAGCTCCACCGGCACGACATCGTTCTGCTAAGGATCCTTGCGGAATGAGACCAACCTCTAATTCTCCACTAAGCATTTGACGTTCAAATTCATCATTTTCTCCAACGTATGAACTGATCATCTTTTTGACTTGTTTACCTTGTAACAAAAGCCCTAGTCCGAAATCATCAACACCGGCATTATTAGAAATACAGGTTAGATTTTTAACGCCCATCTGAACGAGTTGCGCAATAGAATTTTCCGGAATTCCACATAGACCAAATCCACCAACCATGAGTGTCATGCCATCTGTAATTCCTGCTAGTGCTAGTGCTGGGTTTTTAACTACTTTATTCATTTTTTAAAATTCAAATGGTACTTCTGATTCATCGACTGATTCGGGTTGCGGGGTTGCCGTGCAGTCATAGACCGACGGGTCGTAATCCGATGGGGGGTCGAAGTCTCGGGTAGATAATGCAATTCCAGGGTCTTTATAAACTTTTTGCATAAAATAACCATAAATAGGTAAGGCCATACGCCCATGATGTCCCCAAGTCATTGTTTTAAAACGTACGGCACGGTCCTCTGCACCAACCCAGACACCAGTAACCAATTCTGGAGTTATTCCCATAAACCAACCATCT
>DDBE01000152.1:15609-16370 GCA_002332715.1 Flavobacteriales bacterium UBA2040 | reverse complement strand
AATTCAATATCGATAGTTGCTTTGGTGTTTGGAATGGCTTTGTTTTTCGCCCAAGGGTTTACCGAAACAGGAACTGCCTCTTATTATCACAATAAATTTCACGGTAAGAAAACTTATTCTGGTGAGGTATATGACAAGAACAAAATGACGGGCGCACACTCTACCCTTCCAATGGGAACGATGGTAAAGGTGACCAACCTGAAAAATGATTCGACCGTAGTTCTTAAAATCAATGATCGACTTCCTTCCAATAAACGAATAATTGATGTTTCGCGCGCTGGTGCTGAACAATTGAATTTCGTCAGAGATGGTCTGGCAAAAGTGCGATTAGAGGTAATCGAAGATAATTTACCACCTGTTAATGACGTGAAAAAAGAATAATTTCATCGAATCAAAACTTAGTTGCTTCTACCTTGTTAACTTTGTTCGCAATTGAACAAAATGCAAACAGCCGACGAGCAAACACTTAAAGATTTAGAATTTCCCGTTCTCCGTGAATGGTTGGAGGCTTATGCCAATGGTCCGACGGCTCAAAAACAATTATTGGAATTGGAACCAATGGCGGATGAAACTCTGATTTTACCTGCACTTCATCGCGTTGCGGAATGGCTGTCCATCAAGGAACAAGGCGAAACTTTTCCTGCACTTCAATTTGAAGAATTGCATGTAGAATTGAAACTACTGCCCGTTAAAAATGCCGTTTTACCGCAAGAAGGTTTTGTTCGCATTTCCGATGCGTCCTATATAGTTAATCGATTGAT
>DDBE01000152.1:13528-15226 GCA_002332715.1 Flavobacteriales bacterium UBA2040 | reverse complement strand
CCGAAAAGGTGAAATAAAAGATGACGCTTCACAAAACTTGATGCGCATTCGGTCGAGTTTGAAATCGCTAAAAACTAAAATCAACCGAAATTTTGACAAAGTGGTTCGGAGATTATTGAAAGAAAATATTCTCGGTGATACAAAGGAATCGTATATCAACGACCGAAGAGTGTTAACTGTATCGTCGACACATAAACGAAGCATTGAAGGAAACGTAATGGGCTCGAGTAAATCAGGTTCAGTGACCTTTATAGAACCACAAGTAAATTTAGAACTCAACCGGGAATACGACATTCAACTCGATGAGGAACGAAAAGAAATTCTCGTCATTCTAAAAGCCTTGACCAAAGAAATTGCGGAACACAAAGAACTGATTCAAGCTTACCAAGATCTTCTTACTCGTCTGGATTTCATTCACGCCAAAACAAAACTGGCGATGGATATGAACTGCGTAATGCCGAATATCAATTCTGATTTTGAAATGGAATTGATTGATGCCTATCACCCCATTTTGCGAAAAACGAATACCAATCTTGGCAAAAAAACTTTTCCGCAACAACTGAAGATGGATAAGTTTAGTAGAATGTTGGTGATTTCAGGTCCAAACGCTGGTGGAAAATCAATAACACTAAAAACTGTTGGATTGCTCCAAGTGATGATACAATCTGGTTTGATGGTTCCAGTTGACCCAAACAGTAAAATGTTTTTCTACAAGAAAATCCTAACCGATATTGGCGACAATCAATCGATTGAGAATGAATTGAGTACATATTCATACCGCTTGAAAAGAATGAATTACTTTTTAAACGTCACTAATAAACGTACCTTATTATTACTCGATGAATTTGGAACGGGTTCCGATCCCGATTTAGGTGGTGCGCTGGCAGAAGTTTTCTTCGAAGAATTGTACAATAAAAAAGCTTTTGGCGTCATCACAACGCATTACGCGAATATCAAATTGAAAGCCGACCAATTGAGAAACGCCATCAACGGCTGCATGCTTTTCGATATTGAAACTTTGGCGCCTTTATATAAATTCTCGATCGGTCAGCCCGGTAGTAGTTTTACTTTTGAAGTGGCGCAGATCAATGGAATTCCGCAAGAAATAATCGAAGAGGCAAAACTGAAAACCGACGAGAAAAAAATTCGGATGGACAAATTGTTGAGCGAATTACAAAAGGAAAAAACGCATCTTGAACGACTCAACAAAGAACATATTTCTGCCCAAGAACTAGCCGAAGAAGCCCGTTTGAAATACGAACAGAAAAAAAATCAGTTCGACCAAAAACTCCGATCTCAGCAAGACAATATCGAGAAGAATAATAAATACCTAAACGCAGGAAAAAAGATGCTTGGCTTTTTGGACCAATACAAATCCAATTCCCGAAAAAAGAACGTCAATCAAGAATTGATGAACGAAATCGGAAAGTATCTAGCCGTTGAAAAAAGCAAGGAAGTAGAAACCCAGAAAAAGAAAGTTACTCAAGCCAAAAAAGCAAAACCCAAGAAAATCGCCCCAGAAAAAGACAATCACGAGCGACATAAAATCGTCGTTGGTTCAATGGTAAAGTTGATTGCAACCCGTCAAACCGGAACAGTAGAAACCGTAGATGGTGATAATATTGTTGTGCTTTTTGGATTTATGCGAATGAAGGTGGAGCGATCTAAATTGAGTTTTGTGAAGTAGTTGGCTGTTGG
>DDBE01000152.1:0-13204 GCA_002332715.1 Flavobacteriales bacterium UBA2040 | reverse complement strand
TGTTGGCTGTTAAGAGAACAAAAAAAAGATTGTTCGAACTAGTTACAAAAACGAATATATTTTTTGAAATAAAACTTCAGCCTTCCAAACCAATAAACCAAAAGCCAAAGCGAAGCGCACAAAATGCCAAATACTTTAATTAAACGTATACCCAAATCCCACCGTGGTCGCATAAATCATTTTCGGGACATCGGGTTGCGCTTTCTCGTCGCGGAAGAAATTGAGTTCAGTTTTTACGGAAAATTGTGTTGTGATTTTGAAGCTCAGGGTATATTGACCCGAAACACGGTAATTGCTGAAATCATCCCAAAGCGGTTGGTAATAAGTTGCGGCAGTGAAACTGAAATAATCCCTCGGCTCTATAAACCAAGAAAGATAATTGCTCCAACGCAAATCATCGACAACCGTATTGCTTGCGGCAAACAACTGTCGTTCGTAAAAAGTGCTGGTTCCTGCGTAAAGTTTCCACTTTTCCTTATTGATGAATTTCACGCGAACACCTGCACCGTTCAAAAATCGATACCTTAGATCCAAAAGTTGATTGTATTGAACTTGCGAATACACCTCCAATTTCCAAGGTGTTTGTTTAATTCGATACGCATACCGAAGATGAAACATGCCGGCGTTGGAAAATATCCGTTCACTACCCTTCGAAAAATTATAATCGCCAACAAGGAAAATGTTGTGCTTTTTGGTTTTATACTGAATCTTAGGCCGAAGATTTGCACTCAATAATAAATCCTTGTTTTTCTGCGCCGAAAACATTCCAGTAACTGCGCCACTCCAACCTACACTGTCGTCATGGATTCGGTTGCTTTCGATGTTGACGATTTGTCCGAAGACTGAATTCGCAAAGAGAACAAAGAACAGAGATGTGAGTACAAAGTTGTGAGCAATAAAATGTAAGAAGAGAGATGTTAGATAATGCCTCTGTTCTCCACTCTCTCTTCTATGTTCTGCATTATCGTACTGCATTTCGATATAGAATAAAGGCGATTCCGGCGAACATCACATTGGGCACCCAAACAGCAATTACAGAAGGTAATCCAACATTCACCGCGGCCACCGCCATAACTTTCATTGCAAAAATATAGACGAAGGTGATTCCCAAACCAATAGCAATGTTGACACCAATTCCACCTCGTTTTTTACGACTGGCTACGGCAACGCCAATAATAGTCAAAACATACGTTGCAAATGGGAGAGCTGTCCGCTGATATAGCTCTATTTCGAAGGTTGGAATATTCTTGGACCCTTTGCTTCTCTCCCGTTTAATGAATTTCTTTAGTTCCCCATAGGTCAAAGATTCCACCACATTGTCTCGGGCGGCCATATCTTCGAGCGTAAAATCGTATTGCACCTCCTTACGTGGACCTTCAATTATTTTATCGCCATCATTGGTGAAATGTTTTTCATAATAATCGTTGAGCACCCACTTGTTGGTTCCGGGAACATTTTGCGCCGTTCGCGCTTTCAAGAAATAAACGATTCGTTTTTTGTCGTTCCATTTTTCAACCACAAAATCATTGATTAAATTGTCCGAACCATTGTAAGAGGAATAATACACCACCCTATTGCCAGGATATTCCGCATGATAATCTTCAACATGATGTGCGTTTCTGTAATACCGTTCTTCGAAATCGAGACGAACTTTATTTGAACGCGGTAAAATAAAGTGATTCATAATCAAGGAAATAAACATAATCAAAGTTGCTGCTATCATATAAGGACGCATGAAACGATTGAAAGGTCGACCACTGTTCAAAATTGGTATTATTTCCGTTTCCTGCGCCATCTTTGCCGTAAACCAAATCACGGCAATGAAGACAATCATGGACGAATACGTATTTCCGTAATAGACCAAGAAATTCAAATAATACTCGGAGAAAATGGCACCAATCGTTGCTTGATTTTGGATAAATTCACTCATCCGCTCGGCAATATCAAACACCATGGCCAGCAACATGATGATCGCCAACATGAAGAAATAGGTGGAAAGAAACTTCCGTATGATATATTTGTCGAGTATGCTGAGCATTACAATCTTCGTCTCAATTTTGGTAACATTTGGTCTTTCCAGCTTGCGAATTCATCCGTTTTGATTTTCTCACGTGCCGTATTTACTAACCACAAATAGAAAGCTAAATTGTGTATCGTCGCGATTTGTTGTCCCAAACTTTCCTTCGAAACAATCAAATGACGCAAATAAGCTTTGGAATGAGTATGGTCTGTTCCTGCCATTCCATTCGGATCGATGGGACTAAAATCCATTTCCCATTTCTTGTTCTTTATATTGATGATTCCTTCGGATGTAAACAACATGCCATGTCTCGCATTTCGACTCGGCATCACACAATCGAACATATCCACACCGAGGGCAATACATTCTAAAATGTTAGCAGGAGTTCCCACTCCCATCAAATAACGCGGTTTGTCCTTTGGTAAAATGCTACAAACCAAATCCGTCATGGCATAGATTTCTTCTTCGGGCTCACCTACGGAAAGTCCCCCGATGGCATTTCCAAAAGCGTTGTGTTTTGCAATTTCTTCCGCCGATTCAACACGTAAATCATTGTACACACTTCCTTGAACTATCGGAAACAAAGCTTGATTGTGACCGTAAAGTGGTTGGGATTGTTCCATATAATCCACGCAACGCTTTAACCATCGATGCGTCATGTGCATGGAGTTCTTGGCGTAATTGTACTCGCATGGATACGGAGTACATTCGTCAAACGCCATAATGATATCGGCACCAATCTGACGTTGAATTTCTATCGATTTTTCAGGTGTGAACAAATGATAACTGCCGTTGATGTGCGATTGAAAACGAACGCCATCTTCTGTAATTTTATTCGAACCGGATAAAGAATACACTTGATATCCGCCGCTATCGGTCAAAATCGGCTTATCCCAGTTGATAAATTGATGCAGTCCACCCGCAACTTCTATTATTTCCATTCCTGGACGTAGATACAAATGGTAGGTATTTCCAAGAATAATTTGAGCATTTACCTCATCTTTCAACTCTTGTTGATGCACTCCCTTAACCGTTCCAGCCGTGCCAACGGGCATAAAAATGGGTGTTTCGATCTTTCCGTGATCAGTATTTATAACGCCAGCACGTGCTTTGCTTTTGGAATCTGTATGTTCTAACTCGAAGTGCATAAAATGTTGAAAAATAAACGCTGCAAAGATATTTATATTTGCCGACAACCCCCATCTTTGCCGAAAGGATTACAATCAATGTATTTTTCCCAAGAACAACTTTTTTGGTTCACAATAATTTTATTGACTTTGTTCGGCGTCTCCGCGCTAATTCAATTGTATTTTACGATTTGGATCCACGGGTCTATATTGAAGAAAAAGAAAAGTGAAGATTTGGTTTCCTTGCCTCCAGTTTCCATTATTATCGCTGCAAGAAACGAAGCATCAAATTTGACCAAAAACTTGGAAACAATCCTTACCCAAGATTATCCCAGTTTTGAAGTGGTCGTGATCAATCATCAGTCCATCGACGATTCGAAATATTTACTGCACGCCTACAAACAGCGTTTTCCTAATTTGAAAGTCATTGAATTGGAAAAAAACCACCACCAAAAGGTTGGAAAAAAACTACCTTTGACGATTGGAATCAAGGGAGCGACACACGAACATTTGATGTTCACCGATGCTGATTGTTTACCCAGTTCTAATCAATGGCTGAAAAACATGGCGGGCGCATTCACCCCAAAAAGCGAAATCGTAATTGGTTACGGTCCTTATAAAAAGACAAAAGGAATTTTAAATTCCATCATCCGTTTTGACACGGCGTGGATTGCCATGAATTATTTAGGTTCTGCTCTTCGCGGCAAGCCATATATGGGCGTTGGCCGAAATATGGGTTACACAAAAACGGTGTATAATCGGGTGGGTGGATTCAAATCGCACTACGCCGTTCTTTCTGGTGACGATGATTTGTTCATCCAAAGTGCGGCCAAAAAGAAGAACTATTCCATCTCCATTGAGCCAGAAACATTTTGTTATTCACAGGCAAAAGAGACATGGGAAGATTGGATTGCCCAAAAACAAAGACATTACTCCGCGAGTAAGCATTACAAGGTTTTCAAAAAATGGATGTTAGGAATCTATCCTATCAGCCTGTTAATACTGCTCCTTTCTTTCGTTACTTTGTTATTCAACGGGCAATATCGTTGGTGGTGCGTTGGAGCATTCGCCCTCGTTTTTGTTCTAAAATGGATGGTTCAAAGCTTGATATTCAAAAAATTAAACGAGAAGAAGTTCGTTCTTTTTCTTCCCTTTTTGGAAATTGGATATTTTATGCTTTTGCCCTATCTATTTTACCTTACAGGAAGAAATAGAAAAGGATCATGGAAGTAAACGGGAATTTTTCGAAGAAGGCGACAGAAGATTTGGTGTTGGTAGCCAAAGCACAAAAAGGTGACCAACATGCGTATTCATTGCTTTTGGAGCGTTACCGCGAATCGGTGTATTATACCATGTTGAAAATGGTGAAAAATCCGGATGATGCCGACGACTTAACCATCGAAGCCTTTGGAAAAGCTTTTAATCGCATCGGGCAATACTCTCCTAACTTCGCCTTTTCAACTTGGTTGTTCAAAATAGCTTCCAACAACTGTATCGATTTCATCCGCAAGAAAAGAATTAAAGTCACATCCATGGACTCAGGAATTTCAACTTCCGACGGCTCAATAATGTACATCGAAGCAGAATCCAATACGCTTGATCCATCGGAACACATGATGAAAAAGCAAAAGGTAAATGCTATGCGTGAAGTGGTCAGCAAATTAAAACCGCGTTACCGTCAATTGATCGAATTGCGTTATTTCCAAGAGTTGAGCTACGAAGAAATTGCCAACGAATTAGATTTGCCATTGGGAACCGTGAAAGCACAATTGTTCCGTGCACGCGATTTTCTATCGAACATGATGGAAGACAAGAAACACACCTTATAAATCATGAAGGAGAACGTTTCTCTTATCTACACCCATTTTCCGGATCTCACCGATATCCAAAAACAGCAATTCGCCGATTTGTTCGATTTATACCAATTGTGGAACAGTCAAATCAACGTGATTTCGAGAAAAGATACTGAACATTTTTACGAGCGTCATGTCCTTCATTCCCTCGGAATCGCTAAAGTTCAACCCTTCAAACCGGGCGCTATGGTTTTGGATATTGGAACCGGTGGCGGATTTCCAGGTATTCCTTTGGCAGTACTTTTTCCTGAAACGAAATTCACTTTAGTCGACTCCATTGGTAAGAAAATAAAAGTGGTGAATGAAGTAGCGGAAGCTTTAGGCTTAGAAAACGTAAAAACAATCAACGATAGAGCAGAAAACATACTCGTCAGTTACGATTTCATCATTTCTAGAGCCGTAACCAAGATGCCCGACTTTTTGAAATGGGTGAAAAACAAGAACAAAAAGAAGAATCAGCACGAATTAAAAAACGGCATTCTCTATCTAAAAGGCGGCGATTTGAAAGAAGAAATGTCGACCGTAAAACAGAAAAAAAGGTACTACAATTTACACGATCACTTTCCAACAGACTTTTTTGAGACGAAGATGGTGGTGCACGTAGAGGCGTAAGCGGGAATTATTTAACATGAAGAAATTAAGTTCATTTAGTTTTTGGTGTTTTACTTAATGGTCTTCATTCCTTAACACTTGTACATAGTCCATCTTAATGTTAAATTCACGACTCAAGTAGTCATTGATGATCCACTTCAGAACATGATGTAAGTCATACTTATTTTGTTCATCTTTCCGTAACTTTAACAGGCAGCGAGTTTTAAATCAGAGGTTTATAAAGCTCGTACCTACATAACTAATTTTTAAAACAATAATTATGAAAAGAGTTATTGAACTAATCGAGATAGAATACCAACGAAAATAACTCCTCACTTTACACAACCATTCATCTACTCCACCGTTTTAAAATACAAGACCAACTTACTTTTTAACGTTAAAAGCCTTATTTTAGAGGCACAAACACAACTAAAATGGCATCTCTCACCCCTATTACAGGAACTCTTGGAGTTCAAAATGCTGCCCATTTGTTACGTCGAGCGACTTTTGGTCCTCGGCTGCAAGACATTCAAGCCTTTTCTAATTTGACCGCAGCGGCTGCTTTTAACCAACTGATACAGCCACAACTTCCGCCCAATTTACCCATTGATTTTTTGACGGGAACGGATTGGGTAAGTCCAAATGTACCGCACCCAAATCATGGTGGAGATACGATAAGTGAGTTTACAAGCGGTTGGTGGATGGAAAATATGCGTGCTTCAGGTCCGAACCTAACCGAACGGATGGTCTGGTTTTATCACACACATATTCCCTTGATTATTTCAAGAGTAGAAAACAAAGCACAGTTTTCCTTAGATTACTTGCGACTCTTGCGTTTTTATGCATTAGGCGATTACAAAGCTCTGGCAAAAGCCATTTGCATTGATAATTCCATGTTGATTCATTTGGACGGTAATCAAAACGTGAAAGGCAATCCTCAGGAAAATTTTGGACGTGAATTTTTAGAGCTTTTCACAGTGGGAAAAGGTTCACAAGTGGGACCTACAGATTATACCAATTTTACAGAAACCGATGTCAAAGCGCTTACAAAAGTTCTGACTGGTTGGGGTACCGATACCAGCTACCAAACCATAGATCCCATAACGAATATTCCAACGGGAAAAGTGAAAGGCAACGGCACTATGTCTTCGCAACATGATGTGACCAACAAGCAATTTACGGCAGCATTCAACAATACGCTCATACAAACGACTGGAGTATTAGGAACGAATACCACCGTTCAAGGTGTATACCAAGAATTGGATGACTTGATTGATATGATTTTCAATTCACCCCATACAGCTAAAAATATTTGCCGAAGAATATATCGTGAGTTTGTCTATTTCGACATTACTCCGGAAATTGAAACAGATATAATCGGTCCGCTCGCAGCAACTTTGGAGCAAAACAATTTTCAAATTACTTCCGTTTTACAAATGCTTTTTGCCAGCGAACATTTTTACGATGTCGATTCTGCGCCAACGAACGATAATAATATCGGAGCAATTATCAAATCGCCACTTGATTTGATAATAGGTTCCATTCGCTTGTTTGATTTGGATGTTCCGGACCAAACAACGGATTTAGAAAATAACTATACCTTATATAGCAAACTTATAAATCAATTGGATTCACAAGGCTTATCCTTTTTTGAGCCGTATGATGTTGCCGGTTATGATGCTTATTTTCAAGTACCCGATTTTCAACGGTACTGGATTTCATCCAATTATCTGGCCAACCGGTACAAATTTGCTGAATACTTAATTGATGGTTTCACAAACGGTAATAGTGCGGTATTATTAAAATTAGACTTTGTTTTATTCGTAAAAGACAACTGCACAAATCCTGGTGACTCCTTAAGTCTGATGCAAGAATTGGTCTCCTGGATGATTCCAATACAATTAACACCTGAACGCTTCAATTATTTCAAGGATACTATTTTATTAGATAACCTTTCGGCAAATAATTGGACAGTAGAATGGATTACCTACATCAATACGAATGACGATACCAATGTACGTGTTCAATTGGAGAACCTAGCCTTAGCAATGATGCAATCGCCTGAATATCAACTCTATTAAGCTTTAATATTATGGACAGAAGAGACTTTGCACGAATATCAGCCCTATTGGGTTCCGGCATGTTACTAAAACTCAACGGAGTTCCACTCTATGCGGCTGAAAAGGATGGTTTTTTGAAAGATATTGCCATGAAAAGTTTGAACGATCGCGTGTTGATTCTAGTAGAATTACACGGTGGAAACGACGGACTAAACATGGTTATTCCGATAGATCAATATGGGAATTATTACAATTTAAGACCGAATATCGCCATTCCACAAACGGGATCTCGTCAATATATTCCTTTGGATATGACGCAGCCCGACAATAAAAAAGTGGGTTTACACCCAGATATGACGGGAGCGAAAGTAATGTACGACAATGGTCACTTGGCTGTTATCCAAAATGTTTCCTATGCCAATAGCAATGGGTCACATTTCCGAAGCCGAGATATTTGGCACATGGGAGTTGATTATGACCAATACGAAAGTTCAGGCTGGATGGGAAGATATCTGGAACATTATTATCCGGGGTATCCGACAAATTATCCCAATCCAACGACCCCAGATCCTCTGGCAATAGAAATTGGAACAGGTGTATCCTTAGCATTTCATCGCGATGAGGGAATTCCGGCAGGATTGTCCATTCAAGATCCAAATGCATTCTATAATTTGATCAATAGCGTGGGCACGGCTTCACCGATTAATTTTCCAGATACACATGCAGGTGAGGAAATCGAATACATGATGCAAATGGAACAGCAAGCCAATGGGTATGCGCAACGATTGAAAGATGTGTATGATGCTGGAGCAAATTCAGCAACCGTTTATCCTGACTTATACCCATTCATTGCACCTTCGGGAGCTTTAAATAATCCATTGGCACCGCAATTGAAAATCATAGCACGTTTGTTGGCTGGAGGCATCGGAACAAAAGTCTTTTCGTGTAGAATTGGCGGTTTCGATACGCATGCCAACCAAGTGGAAACGTCAAACACAACCATGGGAAAACATGCCGCTTTGATGTATCACATTTCTTCAGCGATGAAAGCATTTTATGATGATTTGCAGAATCTTGGTTTAGCCGATCGTGTGATGGCAATGACCTATTCTGAATTTGGACGTAGAGCAACCTCGAATTCGAGTTATGGAACGGATCACGGAAACGCAGCGCCGATGTTGGTTTTCGGAACCTGCTTGAATCCGGGGGTTTATGGTGAAAATCCAGATTTGGCGAACTTGCAAAACGGAAACATTCCCATGCAACACGATTACCGTCAGGTTTTTACTTCAGTCATAAAAGATTGGTTCGGCGCTACTGATCCTGCGATTACTCAAGTAAAATTTGAAGATTACGTTGAAAACAGAGTGGATTATGTGCAATGTAAGGCCTTGAGTACAACCGAGTTATTCAAGGAAAATCTGTGGATGAATTGTTATCCAAATCCAAGCTCATCTAAGACAACCGTCGAATATTATTTGCACAAAGGAGGCCATGTCGAAATTGACGTGATGGATTTAACAGGTCGATCTGTTGCCACTCTTGTGGATGAAAATACCAACGAAGGAAAACACAGTCTCGATTTTAATCTTTCACAATTTCAAAGCGGAACGTATATTTTTACGCTTAAAACAAATAGTGTATCAATTACAAAAAAGGTAATTTTACAAAAATGATTTTGAGTACTAAACTAAGTGTTGTTTTGCTTTTGAGTGCACTTTCGCAGTTCACCTACGGACAGAATTACTCCGTTCACAATAAGAATAAATCCTATCTCAGTTTGATTGGTGGAGTGAATTTTTCTCTTCCAAAAATTACGGATCGATATTCCGTATTGACTTCCAATTCGGCAAGACTGGAGAAAGATTATGATAATATAATCGAAAATCCAGGTGCCCAATTTGGCATTCGTTACAGCTTTAACTTAACCAATTCCATTTCACTGGTAGGCGATGTTGCTTATCAATCGGTTGGGTTTAAATACTTCACCAATTATTCGTGGACGGATACGGTGAACAAACAAGAATTCAATCGAGAAATGCACCACGTTCAAAAAATCTCCTATTTCACGGTGCCTCTTCAAGCACGATGGGAAATAACCAACGGACAATTGAAACCCTATATTCAAGGTGGTGTTTCATTGGATTTTAGACATCAAGCCAAAAAAATAATTCATTACGATAACACCATCGATGGTGAAGAAACGGACAATGAATTGGCTTCATCGGCCGAAGTATCTATAAAAGAAAATACGCGGAAGTTCAATTTGGGCTTGACTGGTGGTGTAGGACTCAATTATTACACGAAATACGTGACATTTGGTTTGGAAGGGAATGTCAAATATGGGTTGTTCAAAGTGATAAGCGACGAAAATAGGTATTCTGATTTAAACGGTTTTGCACTGAAATATTTGGATGTTTTTGATCAATTTAAAATGGTGGTTTTGAACGTTCAATTATCGGTTTCAGTTCCCTTAAACAACTCCATTAGCACAAACATTCTGAGACGTAAGAAATATTATAAACGAAGATGATGAAAAATAATTTCTCCCATACATTTGCCTTCAATCTCTTGTTTTTACTTGCTTTTTGGCTAGTTTTTTTATCATGTAAAAAAGAGTTCGAACCCGAAGAATCGTTTATTAAAGTCTACAACGACAATAACGGAAATAGAAATTATTTCCCTTTGAGCATAGAACGAACGAACGATAACGGTTATTTGACTTTAAGCGCCTATAATGGTTGGAAAATTCATTTGCTGAAAACCGATGCTGTTGGCGATATGCTTTGGGAATTTGATTTACCATCCAAATACGTGAACGCAGTGCCCAATTTAATCGAACGAAATGGCAATTTGTATTTCGTTTGTATGGATGCCGTTGGACTCTTCACATACGTGATGCAAGTGGATGAAAACGGAAAAAACGCCGTCGAATTTCAACAATTTACAGATCTCAAATATCCACTGTATGCTGCCGATGCTGGAGATGCCGTTTACATTCAGAACTACATTAGAAGTTCTTTTAGAACTGGTATTTACAAAATCTCCAGCACTTTAGATCAAATTGAAAATTCGGGCAATGTTCAAATTTTTACTGACGTAGAAGATAAAATTGTCGATCACTTGAGTTACACAGGCAAACGCTTCCCTTTTTTCGTCAGCGTAACTCCTGAAAAAGATTATGTGGTACTAAGTGGATTCAACAATTACAGTTTCTCCACCGTTTTTATGGATGCCAATCTCGATTTTTCGGGCGTCTACAATGGAGCCGCTTTCGATGGCGGTATGAACGCCATTTTACCTTTGGGTGCCAACAAATATTCCTTGGCGAGATTCTCATTTGCAAATCAGTATTTCAACCCAAATGCTACGCTTTCACCTACTACAATTGACATTGCCGAATCAATCCCCGCAACAGGCAAAGTTGAGATAGATGCATCAAGTCCTATTTTGATTAAAAATATTTCGATTAATAGCTCCGACTATTCGGTCTATTTGTCTACTACTAAAAGCAATCAGCTGCTCCTTAGTTTATACGAAAAAGGAACGAGTGTGCTCAAAGGAAGTAAATACTTGGGCGAAAGTGTTCCGCTAAAAGCAGCCGATTTTCATCAAACACAAGATGGTGGTCTAATCATTCTGACGCGTGTTACCTTGATGGGCAGCTTTAACCGAATTGCGACAATCAAGGTTAAGAAAGAAGAGTTGGAGGCTTCGGTGGATTAATTTTTCAAATCTTATCGCACAACGTTGTTAATACATTTACATTAAAAGATTTGGAATAGGATTTCCTTACGATTTCTGTCTGAAAAGGAAACATGAAGAAATTAAGGAATGAAGTCCATTAAGAGCTTTTTTTGGTAAACCTCAACTACCTATACTTGGCCAATTAACGAATTGCTGTACACCATGTCTGGAATCCATTCTGCTATTATTCCTAATGCTGCAGGATGCGACTCGATGATAACTCTGATATTTACAATAGGTCAAGGTTCAACTGAAACGATAATCGAAACGGCTTGTGATTCATATACATGGGCATTGACAGGGCAAAACTATACGTCTACAGACCTATACAGTGTAACCTTAACAAATGCAGCGGGTTGCGATTCGATTCTTAATCTGAATTTGACTATAAATAGCGCCAACACAGGAATGTCGCTAATTGGAGACGTAACCTTACAGGCAAAGCAAGTTCAGCGAGCTACCAATGGATAGATTACGACAATGGAAATGCATCAATCAATGGAGCGACGAATCAAACCTTTACTGCTATGGCAAATGTAAGTTACTGAGTCATTGTTACGGAAAACGATTGTTCAGATACTTCGGATTGTTTCTTGATTTCGAAAGTAGGTTTACTTGAAAATGATTTTGGAACTGGTTTGAAAGTCTATCCAAATTCAACGCAGAGGAATCTAAAAATCGATTTGGGTGCAAACTATTTGCAAATCAATGCGAAAGTTTTTGATGCGAAAAGAAAACTGGTGAGCCAAAAATCCTTTATCGATGTTCAGGTTTTCGACTAAGAAATAGAAGGTGTGAATGGTGTTTATTTCGTGGAACTGGAAACAGAAAACGGCTTGAAAGCAGGAATTGAGATTTTGAAAAAGTAAAAACTCTTTTGAGCTTACTTTTTATCGTTTGATTAAATGAATCAATTATTGAATTATTTAATCAAACAAATTCTCTAAAAATGTCTTCCACCGCTTCGTGATATGCATCGATTGATTTGGCTTTTTTGATTTTCTTAAACACTTTATGTGAATTGGAAAAACTCGCGGAGAAATACTCCCAAAACGAGGTCATTTTCTTAAGTACGTGACTTTTTCCAGAAAGTGCTCCAGCGTATTCGTCGAACAATTCATATTGAAACTTGCGGAAAAGTTCCCATCGATTGTCTGGATAAACCTCCTTATCCGCTTTGATCATTTGTGCGAGAAAGGGATCTGAAATCAATCCACGACCAATCATCCAATTTTCGATGGAAGGAAAAAGGTCTTGCGTTCGGCGGAAATCAGCTACAGAACAAATATCACCGTTGTAATAAATCGTGTGTTTCGTTTTGTCCAAACAGTTTTGAAAAGATTCAAGGTCCACTCCACCTTTGTACAATTGCTTCCCAATTCGAGCGTGAATGCCAATGTTTTTAATCGGATACTTGTCTAGAATAGGAAAGGTATCTAAAATCTCAGTTGGGTTTTCATACCCCATTCGCATCTTCATGGAAACTACAATGTCCGATTCTTCGTGCGCTTTTTCAAGAACTTCGTCTATGCGTTGAGGATCGTTTATCAAACCTGAACCCATACAGCGCTTCGTTACCATTGGATACGGGCAACCCAAATTCCAATTGAGTTCCTTGTATCCTAAACTTTGAACGTATTTTACAACGAATAGAAATTCATCCGGATCATTCGTCATGACTTGCGGAACGAGCTCTTGCACGATATTGTTTTCGGGAAGAAGGTCGCGTTCATAGTTGGCTTTGATCTCCATTTTACCATTCAATCGAATATATGGAGCGTAATAGGTATCAATTCCACCAAAATG
>DDBE01000170.1 GCA_002332715.1 Flavobacteriales bacterium UBA2040 | reverse complement strand
GATTTCAGACGATTACAAATAAAATTTATCTGACGGGCGCCTACGGATACGACTGGCTTTCAAGTCACTGGCGAGGAGGAATTCAATTAGGCGTGGTATCAAACAGTACCGATTTATCCACCCAAACTTTTCCTACTCAATGGGATTATCCGAACGGAACATTTAGTCAAGACATTTATAATGGCGAAGAAAATATTCGTGCCTCACAAATGTATGTCGATGTGAACATAGGCGCCTCATGGAAGAAAAAATTTAACAAGTTTAATTTATTGGCTGGGGTCGCTATACATCATATTAACAGGCCCAAAGACACCTATTTTAGCCAAGTTTTCGAAAGAAGAAAAATGCGCGGTGCTTTTCATACCGAAGCAGAAATAAAATTGAATGCAGATTGGCAATTGGAACCTAAAATTATGTGGATGTTGACGGCTAGAGCTCAAGAATATCTTTTTGGTTCTAACGTTCGATTTTCAACCGCAAACAACCTCATCCCCTTTCTGTATGGAGGAATTTTTTATCGACATGGTATTAAAAGGACGTTTGACGCGGTTTATCCTGTGTTTGGAGTCATCTACAAAGAATTCGATTTAGGATTGAGTTATGACATTAATTTATCACCGTTAAGCAAAGGAATAAAGCGTGTTAAAACCTTCGAAGCTTCTTTGAATTACACTGTTCCAACCAGTAAGGTGAAATACAAAATCATTCCTTGTGATCGCTACTAAGTTTCGATATATCTTAGGTATTTGCTTTATGGCTTTTACTGCGCTTACCTTTTCTCAAGAGGAAGTTGATCCGTCCAAGATAATTCAAAAAAAGTTGGCAAAAACATGGCGATTGGCCAACGAAGCGAAACGTACAAACAATACCTATCTCGCTATAAATTATTACGAGCAAATTTATCACAAAGACACAACCGATAGCCGAGTGATACTGGAATTGGCAGATTTATACCGTAGAACAAACAATTACCTCTTTGCTGAAATCTTTTATACTAAAATCGTTGACTCTAAAAATGGAGATAAGTATCCTGATGCCCTGTTTTATTTAGGAAAAACTCAAAAAAACAATGAAAAATATACTGAAGCAGCAAAAACCTTCGGAAAGTTCAAGAAAGTATACAAAGACGCTAAAAACGAAAATCTTCAAAAACTGTACAAAGCTGAACTTCAAGGTTGTCACTTGGCGATGGATTCTTCAGAGGCAAAAGTTCAATTTCAAAGTTTAGGGGATAAAGTGAACAAACCGCACATTGAGTTTTCACCTATTCCAATTACCGACGATAAAATTATCTTCGGAAGTTACAAGGAAGATCAGGTGCGAGTTTATGAATTAAACGACACCGTGCCGTTTGAAATAGATAAACGCAAATTCTTTATTGCTGAAAAAGAAAATGACATTTGGACGAGAAAAATAACTTTACCTGGCCCCTTCAATGACCCAACAATGGATGTCGCAAATGGATGTTTCTCGCTAGACAGTACGCGATTTTATTTCTCCAAATGCGCCCCAAATTGGCAGTACAAAATGGTCTGCGCAATCTATGAATCAAAATTGCACAACGGAAAATGGAGTGAGCCAGACAAACTAAATGAATTGGTGAATATGCCTGATTACACCTCAAGTCATCCTACGATGGGTAGAGAATCGAGAAGGAATAACGAACTAATCTATTTTGTATCGGACCGATCAGGTAGCAAAGGAAGTACGGATATTTGGGTCACGGAATACGATGCGAGAAGAAAGAAGTTTAAAAAACCTCGAAATGCTGGATCAAGAATAAATACGGTGGGCACAGAGATGACTCCTTTTTATGATATTCAGTCGAAAACATTGTATTATTCCACAGATGGATTTCCAACTATTGGAGGATTAGACATCTATTCCAATGTCGGTGAAGGCAGCAAATGGGAAACGTCACTTTGGACTGGTAAAGGTTTGAACTCGTCAGCTGATGATTTAGATTTCGCATTAAAACCCTCCAACCGAGGTGGCTTTTTTATCAGTAATCGACAGGGTGGTGAATCTCTTTATCATTCCACTTGTTGTGATGATATTTATGAATTCGAATACAACGAATTCATCGAAATCATTCTGGATTTATGTGTGTATGGCAAGAACAAGGAACTATTAAACGGAGACGCAACTGTCAATGTTTTTATACGTGATTCAACTGGACAACTTTTGGTGACGACAAAAACAATGCAAGAAATTTGCACGAAATTTCCTCTTCGCCCAGGAAAACAATATGTTTTTGAAGTAAAAAAGCCAGATTATTTCCCCAGTTCTGGAACCATAAGCACAGAAGGTATTTTGAAGTCTACAAATTTGAAAAAGGACATTGAATTAGAGAGAATTCCGGAAGAACCGATGATTATTGGTAACATTCAGTATGATTTCGATAGTCCTAATTTAACGCAAGACTCAAAGAATATCTTAGATACTACTCTGCTCGTTTTGTTCAAGAAATATTCAAATGTTCAAATTGAAATTCGCGCTCATACGGATAGCAAAGGAACGGATGAATATAATATGCGCCTGTCTCAGAAAAGGGCTGAAAGCGTTGTTCGTTATCTAAAGTCAAAAGGTATTCCAGAGGTGCAAATGATTGCAAAAGGATACGGAGAAACTATACCTATCGTGCCCAATGCGTATCCGGATGGGACCGATGACCCAAAGGGTCGCGAAAAAAATCGTCGAACTGAATTTAAGATACTTGGTGAAGTCGAACAAGGAATCATCAACATCGATGAAGACGACGACGTAGAATAATAATTCCACTTTTCCTTTTTAATTCTCGCAACACGATTAAATTTGTGATAAAATCTATCTCATGGAGTGTATAAGCATGTTTGACATGTTAAAAATTGGAGTTGGACCATCAAGTTCTCACACTCTTGGACCTTGGCGTATAGCAATGCGATTCATGGATATCA
>DDBE01000049.1 GCA_002332715.1 Flavobacteriales bacterium UBA2040 | reverse complement strand
ATTTACGCACTTTTGCTGATGTAAAAGCGAAATTGACAAGTGGTTAATCCCTTGTTGACATTGTACAGGTATATCTTGGAAAAATTCAAGAAAACCAGGATTTGAATGCCTTTTTGGAGGTGTTTGAAACATCCGCATTGGAGCAAGCTAAACAAATAGATCAAAAAAGAGCAGGAGGAAAAGCAGGCCGATTGGCGGGTATGGTCATCGGTTTGAAAGACAATATTTGCTTCAAAGACCACAAAGTTTCTGCTTCTTCAAAAATATTAGAAGGATTTACCTCGCTATATTCTGCAACCGCAGTTGAGAGATTGTTGGCGGAAGATGCAATTATTATTGGTCGACTAAACTGCGATGAATTTGCAATGGGCTCATCCAATGAAAATTCGGCGTACGGCCCTGTAAAGAATCCATTAAACAAAGATTTGGTTCCAGGAGGTTCATCAGGTGGTTCGGCAGCGGCTGTGGCTTCAGGAATGTGCACAGCAGCGCTTGGGAGTGATACAGGAGGTTCCATTCGGCAACCAGCATCCTTTACTGGGACTTTTGGGTCAAAACCAACCTATGGTCGAATTAGCAGATACGGACTTATCGCCTATGCTTCTTCCTTTGATCAGATTGGACCATTTACCAATTCGCTGGAAGACAATGCCTTATTGATTGAGATAATGGCTGGAAAAGATGATATGGATAGCACATCTTCTTCAAAATCAGTTGATGATTATTCATCACTGGCTTCGACAGAGAAAAAAACGATAGCGGTAATAGAAGATTGTTTAAATCATATTGGTATAGCTGTTGATGTTAAAGCAAAAATGAACGAAACGATCCAAGCATTGAAAGATGCTGGCCATACTATTCAAATGGTCAGTTTTCCGTACCTAGATTACATGGTTCCAACTTACTATGTTTTGACTACTGCCGAAGCTTCATCCAATTTATCTCGATTCGATGGGGTGCATTACGGACATAGAAGTTCTGAAGCCCAAGGAGTAGAGCAAACCTATAAGAAATCAAGATCTGAAGGTTTTGGACCAGAAGTTCAACGCAGAATAATGGCTGGTACTTTCGTGCTTTCACAAGGATATTACGATGCGTATTATACAAAAGCTCAAAGAGTAAGAGCGGTTTTGAAAAATAAAACGGATGAGTTATTAAAATCAGCTGATTTCATTTTGATGCCAACCACTCCATCTTCGGCTTTTCCAATTGGTAATTTGAGCGACCCCATTCAAATGTATTTACAAGATATTTTCACGGTTCATGCGAACTTAACCGGAAATCCAGCTATCTCATTGCCAATTGGGACCGATAGTAAAGGTCTTCCTTTTGGAGTTCAAATAATGGCCAAAAATTTTGAAGAAAAGGCAATGTTTAACTTTTCACAATCCATTTTGGAGTTACAAGCTAATTCCATTCATACGTTGTCCAAAAACAATTAAATGAAATTTTTCCTATCCATTTTCCTCCTGTGCCTAACGCAAAATTTTTCTGCTCAACAGACTGATCCTGAATCTGAAAAATTTTTAAAGATGGTGGAACAAAGCTTAAATGCTTTTTACGCCGATTATGCCAATTCGACGGATTACGATTCTGTAATGCAAGCCTTGAACTATGAAGCAAACGAAATTCCGTCGTTTTCAGATGAGGTATACTGCATGCGCATGGCGAAGATGGACAACATAAGTCCTTTCGATTTTCAGTGTAATGAACCTTCGTTGGCAAGTGTTAAGTTTTTTGTAGAACAAAGACGAAATTTTGCCCGAATTGTTTTGGGACGAAGTGCCTTGTATTTCGATTTGTTTGAGGAAACATTGGATAAATATGAAATGCCCTTGGAATTGAAATACCTTGCGGTTATTGAAAGTGGTTTGCGTCCACAAGTTCGCTCACATGCTGGCGCGATGGGATTGTGGCAGTTCATGTACGGAACCGGTAAGTATTTTGGATTGAAAGAAAACACCTATATCGACGAAAGAATGGACCCTGTTTTGGCAACGGATGCGGCCTGTCGATATTTGAAGAAATTGCACGGAATTTATGACGATTGGTACATGGCTTTGGCGGCGTATAACGCAGGACCAGGTAATGTAAATAAAGCAATTCGACGTTCCGGCGGAAAAACTACTTACTGGGGAATTCGCTCATTTTTGCCAAGAGAAACGCAAGGATATGTGCCTAATTTCATTGGAGCAGCTTATTTGTTGACGTATCACAAAGAACACAATATCATTCCAGCTCCAGCGAAAATTCATCATGCCCAATTGGATACGATTTGTATGAAAGGTGGTATTTCTATGCAGAAAATTTCAGATTTAATTGGTTGGGATGTGGCCGATATTAAAACATTGAATCCAATTTATAAGCGCAATTTCATTCCCGAAACAACTCCGCGTCAGTGTATTTCCGGTCCTTTAGAAGTAATTGGCATTTTGGTTTCGAGAGAAAACGAATTATACGTAGTTCCAGTTCCTGTGATCGATACAAACGAAATTCTCGCAGAAATAGAGAAGAATAAAGTGGATGATGATGAAGTTGGAAAAATAATTTTAGTGGATCCAAGCAAACAAGGGAAGGTCCAAACCCACGTGGTGACACGAGGCGAATCATTGGGTTCTATTTCGCGTGATTATGGTGTTACTGTGGAAGATATTCGAGCATGGAACGCCTTGTCTTCCACTAAAATATTTGTTGGGCAAAAACTTAAAATTGGTGGTAAGAAAAAAGAATATAAAGCAGAACCTGTCGTTAGGCATTACAGGGTTAGAAGTGGGGACAACTTTTCTTTTATTGCAAAACGACATGGCCTAACGACAACACAGTTGAAAAAACTAAACCCCGGCATCAATATTGACAAATTAAAAGTGGGTCAACAAATTCGTGTAAAATGATGAACATGAAGTTTTTATTGTATTGTGTTGTTGCAGTGCTAGGTTTATCTTCATGTAACTTTGATAAGAAGAGTTTTAAGTCTACAGGAATAGCAGTTACTGGGAAAATAGGGGAGATATTAGTCGTTTGTGATCAAGATATTTGGGATTCAAGATTCAAAGAATGTTTGGATACAAATTTGACCCAGTTCATTATGCAGTATTTCCCTGATGTAGCCACATTTGAGTTAATTCATAAAACGCCCAATCATTTCACCCAAGGCGTAAAGCGTTACCGAAATACAATGTTTATTAATATTGATCCCACGCTGAAAGGTGATATAGGTAAGATTGAAAAAAGAGTGGGTGTTTGGGCTGCAGATCAATTGGTAATCGATATCACGGCCAGAGATTTTGACCAATTGGAAAAAACATGTTCTGCCGGATTAAAGTCTGTTCACCAGGAGTTTGACACCTTTGAGTGGAAACGAATTAAAAAATATTATGCTGAATCAGAAAATCGATATATCTCTGACAAAGTCATAAAAAACTTCGGAATCGATTTTCAATTACCGGATGGCGCAAGATTAGTGACTACCAGAGCTAATTTTTATAGAATTGAGTTTCCAAGCGCTGCAAGACCCATAGAATTTGTTGGTGCAGGGACGCAAGATCCTGGAACGATTACCTCGGGGATATTGGTATATCAATATGATTATAAAGATTCATCGCAGTTTAGCTTAGAGAAACTTCTGCGCGATCGAGACACTATGTTACGATTCAACGTTCCATCTGATTATGAAGGAATGTACATGGGCACTCAATACAACAAGATAGTTTACCCAGAAATAGATCCTACAACGAATGAAGATGGAACACTGTCAGCTGTAGAGATGAAGGGTATGTTTGTCTTCGTTGGCCTAGGCAAACACGGAACGGGTGGAGCCTTTTGGGCGTATCATTTTATTCATCCGAAATCGCAAAAAATGATTTGCGTGAGCGGATATGTCGACGCGCCAAGCACTGCTTCTTGGACACAACCGCTTCGTGAAGTTCAGGCTATTCTCAAAAGTGTTGTAATAAAATAAAATCATGAAACTCTCGGCGGTCATTATCACCTACAATGAAGAGAGGAATATCGAACGCTGTTTGACCTCACTTCAAGGCGTTGCCGATGAAATAGTAGTTATCGATTCGTTTTCCAAGGACAAAACGGAGGAGATTTGCAAATCGTTTGGTGTTACCTTTATTCAAAATCCATTTGACGGTCATATCCAACAAAAAAACTTTGCGATACAATCTGCAACGCATGATTGGATACTTTCTCTTGATGCTGATGAGTTACTTGCGCCAGAACTTCAAGATAGCATAGCAGAGGTTAAAGTAAATCAAGAATTTAACGGGTATAAAATGAGCCGACTTACCAACTATTGTGGTTATTGGGTGAAGCATTGTGGATGGTATCCGGATACAAAAACTCGGCTCATCAATCGAAATTTCGGAAAATGGGAAGGAGTTAATCCACATGATCGATTGGATTTGAAAAAAGGAGAAAGTGTAGGTTTTTTAAAGGGTGATATTTTGCATTATTCGTATTATACACAAGAAGATCATTTGAAGCAAATAGAGTATTTTGGAGATATCGCAGCGAATGAATTATTTCAATCAGGAGGAAAGTCTAATTGGCTTAAAATCACCGTAAAAACTACAGCTCAGTTCATCAAAAGCTTTATATTGAAAAAAGGAATTTTGGATGGGACAACAGGCTTTACAATATCACGATTGAGCGCATATGCGACCTATCGCAAATATTATAAATTATTGAAATTGCAGAAACGTTGAAAAGGATACTCATTTCTAGAACAGACAGTATTGGTGATGTGATTTTGACATTGCCTCTTTGTGCTTCCTTGAAAGTCAAGTACCCAGAGTTGCACATCACCTTTTTAGCGGCACGGTATACAATTCCTGTTATAGAATCGTGCACTTCTGTTGATGAGATACTCGATTTTACAGAATTACTGGATCAGCCTAAACTGGGTCAGATAAATCAACTAAAAGAAGGGAAATTTGAGGCAATTGTTCATGTATTCCCTAAAAAGGAAATCGCAGCTTTGGCAAAGGCAGCAAAAATCCCTCAACGTATTGGAACATCTCATCGTCGATTTCACATGCTGACTTGTAACCAAAGAATCAATTTTACAAGAAAGAATTCTGAATTTCACGAAGCACAATTGAATTTTCATTTACTTCGAAATTTAGGCTGGAATGAATTGCCAACTTGGGCAGATTTGAATGAGGATCTTTCTTACTTTAAATCGAAAACGGTTGTAGACTCGGATATTCTTAAATCGGAAAAACCCAAAGTAATTCTCCATACAAAATCGCAGGGAAGCGCTGTGGAATGGCCGATAGAAAAATATGTTGAATTGTCTGACCGCTTAATTGAATTAGGTTGTCGCGTGTTTTTTACAGGAACTGAAAAAGAAGGATTATTGATTCGACCAGATATTAAATTCACAGAAGACAGAATCGATACTACTGGACAGTTTTCTTTAACTGAATTGGTATCCTTTATCAACCGTTCAGATGTTTTAGTCGCGTGTTCTACAGGGCCGCTGCACATTGCTGGAATCTTAGACAAACATTGTATTGGTCTTTTCACACCAAAACG
>DDBE01000002.1:10698-10821 GCA_002332715.1 Flavobacteriales bacterium UBA2040 | reverse complement strand
TGAATCTTTTCTTTGCGAGATACTTCTTCGCGGATTTTAGGAATTGACAAACAACCCTCGTTGAATCCCCAATCTTCACCCGACTCGCCTTCAATAATGGGATTGATGAATACTTTCTTGAAA
>DDBE01000002.1:494-10423 GCA_002332715.1 Flavobacteriales bacterium UBA2040 | reverse complement strand
GGATTGATGAATACTTTCTTGAAATTTTCCAATCCTTCCGCCATTGGGTCTAACTCTTCCCCTTCTTCAATTTCAGCAAAAGGTGCGGCATCAACTATAAATAAACGGATAGATTTTCCAATTTGGGGAGCCGCTAGACCAACACCTTGAGCATTATACATCGTCTCAAACATATTGGCAATAAACTCTTTCAGCTTTGGATAATCTTCTCCGATTTCCTCACATTCTTTCTTTAAAATAGGGTCGCCATAGGCAACAATTGGTAAAATCATGTCGCAAATTTACGTCAATTAGGAAGTATTCAAAACAAAAAACTGTTAGAATTATTTAAAAATCGATAAGTCTATCGTTTGTATTCGTCCAAATAGGATTGAAGAATGATAGTCGCGCTTACTTTATCGATTAAACCTTTGTCTTTTTTTACCTTTTTGGAAGCGCCCATCATAGAGATTGTTTCGCTTGCCATTTTTGAGGTATATCTCTCGTCCATCATCACCACTTCTTTCGACGGAAACTGCTTAATCAAAGCCGCCTGGAGCATTCTTACATTTTCACTGATATGTGTATCCTCATTGTTCAAACGCTTTGGATCACCTAGCACGAGTGTGTCAACAGTCTCTTTTTTGAACCATTTTTCCAAATAATCCATGAGGTTTTTTGATTCCACTGTCTCGTGACCAAACGCAAAAATGCAATTCTCATCCGTAATGGCAAGTCCTGTTCTTTTTAATCCGAAATCTATCGCTATTGTTTTTGGCATGGGTCAAATTTAGGATTTAAGTTGAAGTTTCCCGACAGATTGAAATTCAATTGTTAATTTTGCAATCTAAAATCAACATTATGCGCTCAAAAATCGAAGAAGCTTGGGAAAATCGTTCCCTTTTGGAAAACACAACTTACAGAACTGCAATAGAAACAATAATTGAAGATCTCGACAAAGGGATTCTTCGTGTAGCTGAGCCGAATGAATTGGGTAATTGGACAGTTAACGAATGGGTTAAAAAAGCTGTAGTAATGTATTTTCCTATTCGTAAAATGGAAACTATTGAGGTAGGTCCTTTCGAATTTCACGATAAAATGGCCTTGAAAACAAACTACAAAGAATTAGGTGTACGTGTTGTTCCTCATGCTGTTGCACGATATGGAGCTTTCATCGCCCCAGGCGTAATCATGATGCCATCTTATATTAACATTGGTGCCTATGTAGATTCAGGAACAATGGTCGACACTTGGGCGACAGTTGGATCTTGCGCTCAAATTGGAAAAAATGTTCATTTGAGCGGCGGAGTTGGCATAGGCGGAGTTCTTGAGCCACTTCAAGCATCACCCGTAATTATTGAAGACGGTGCATTTATTGGTTCACGATGTATCGTTGTGGAGGGTGTTCACGTAGGAAAAGAAGCGGTTCTAGGCGCGAATGTTGTTTTGACCATGTCGACAAAAATAATAGACATTACAGGCAGCGAACCGATTGAAATGAAAGGTAAAGTTCCCGAAAGAAGCGTTGTTATTCCTGGCTCTTACGCGAAGAAATTTCCAGCTGGCGAATTCCAAGTTCCATGTGCTTTGATTATCGGAAAAAGAAAAGCTTCGACTGATTTGAAGACAAGTTTGAACGATGCCTTGCGTGAAAACGACGTTGCGGTTTAATTACCAGCCGTCATCAATTTCGTTTCCCAGTTTTCGGTAGAGAGAATTTCGTAATGTTCGGTGCTAACTTCGAGCATATCCATTATTCTCAATTTCTCAGGATATTGTTCAGCTGTGAACTTAAAGTGATATACTTTGTTTCCTATAGTCTGTAGTTCTTCAAAGTCGATTGCAGAGTTGATTTTATAAAAACGCAAACCATTGGCCAGTTTTCTATATTGCGGAAAGTCGGTATTTTTGTTATCCATCGTTCAAATATATTATGTTTATCAATAAAGAACACGAATCAGCCTATAAATTAATGCAAGAACTGCACTATGAAAAGGCGGTTTTAATTTATACGAAAGTAATCGCTCAACATCCGAATGCGCCTGAATTGTACTCAGAACGAGGTGTTGCGTACATTCATCTTCAGCAAAAGGAAAAGAGCATGGCTGATTTGAATAAAAGCGTTGAATTGCAGCCAGACTATGCATATCGTTATGCTTCACGCGGACATGCGAGAGATTTTTTCGGAGATATTGACGGTGCCATAGAAGATTATGAAATTGCCGCAGAAATGGACCCGAACGATGCCATTGTTTACAACAATCTGGGTCTATTGCTTGAAAAGAAAGGGAATATACTTTCGGCGAAGGAAAAATTCAAACGATCGGATGCCTTGCGCGAACAAGAAAAGGATCTGCAGAAGGTTGTTTCAGATTTAGAAGGCGACACAATTGAAATGCCTGAAATTCAAGCTAATTCTACAGAGAAGAAAATTGAAGAGAAAGCAACGGAAAAAGAAAAGGAAAGTACGGCGGAAGAAATGAAAAAAATCTTCACCGAGAAAAGTCAATGGAAAGAATTCTTGAAGTTTGTCACCAACGGATTTAAAATTAAATGACGAAGAAAGAAAAGGCCCAATACATTATCGACGAATTGGAGAAACTTTATCCAGAAGTTCCTGTTCCATTAGATCACAAAGATCCATATACATTATTGATTGCCGTATTGCTTTCTGCTCAATGCACGGATGTGCGCGTCAACAAGATTACTCCTTCCCTATTTTCCAGAGCAGACAACCCACACGACATGATAAAAATGACGGTGGAAGAAATCAAGGAAATTATTCGTCCTTGTGGTTTATCTCCGATGAAATCGAAAGGAATACATGGCTTAAGCGAAATATTATTGGCCAAACACCACGGCGAAGTTCCTCAGAGTTTTGAAGCTTTGGAAGAACTTCCAGCAGTTGGACACAAAACAGCAAGCGTTGTCATGAGTCAGGCTTATGGAGTACCCGCATTTCCAGTAGATACACACATTCATCGACTTCTAATCCGTTGGGGAATTACAAAAGGGAAAAACGTAGTTGAAACGGAAAAAGATGCTAAAAAGGTGTTTCCGAGAGAATTGTGGAACAAATTGCACCTTCAAATCATATTTTACGGAAGAGAATATTCGCCATCTAGGAGCCCGAAATGGGAAAAAGATTTTATTACTCGTGAAATCGGAACGGCGGCTGCCAAAAAAGGACTGGTTCAATGATCGATTGGTTGACTTTCTTGAAGAACCAAATCACCAATGAATTGCCTGGCGAGCGCGCGCATGTGGAGATGATGCCTATGCGCGGCTTATCAAGTGATGCTTTGAAGAAGGCCAACAACGCCAAAGAAAGTGCCGTTGCGATTCATTTGTTACAAAAAGAAAAAGGAATAGAAATACTCCTGACGCAACGTAATACCTATGAAGGCGCGCACAGCGGACAGATTAGTTTCCCGGGTGGGAAACGTGATGCTTCAGACGAAGATTCCATCCACACCGCTCGTCGAGAAAGTTTTGAAGAAATTGCCATGCCTTTTGAAAATGGAGAATTAATCGGTCCAATGACGGAAATCTATATTCCAGTGAGCAATTTCCATGTCAAACCGTATGTTTTCTTTCATTCTGAATTGACCGTTGAATTGGTTCCTGACCCACGAGAGGTGGCGTCTATTTTCCTATTACCAGGAGTTGAATTAATCGATAAGAAACTGCGAACAGAAGTAGACATTCCCATCGGAAATGGTCGAATCTTGAAAGATGTGCCCTGCTTTCTTTACGAAAACCGCATTATATGGGGAGCTACAGCCATTCTTTTGAACGAACTGAAGGAAATCCTCAGTCGACGCGATTAAAATCTGAATCAAGCAAAACCAAAGGCAAGCGAAGCACTATTTCCATTTTTGGTAATCAAGTGAATTAAATTTTGAGAAGAAACACCAAATTAGTATCGACCTTCGCCAAGAATATAGTGAGAGTCTACTTGTTTTATGAAAGAAATAATGCCTAATGTATGACCAAAATTATAGACCTTTTGAAAACATGTATTTTGTGCCATAAGGTGAACAAAAAGTACAAATAATAAAATAAGTTGAAATATTTTTTTCATTTACAAATCAAAAACGCAGTGGCAACCAAATAATTGGTCACCACTTACGAAATTAAACTATTTACAAATGTTAAAAGAAAATTTGCTAGTTTTCTGAAGTTTTAACCTAAAGAAATCGCGCATAGCATCATAATCTTTTTACCGTTTATGTAAAACAAAAAAGAGGAACCGCTGGCGTGATCCCTCTTTAGCTAAAACTATAAAACCTAACTACAACTATGAAATTGAGGCACAAATATACTATGCACACTTAGATGTAAAAGTTAAGGAAGTGTTAAATTTAAGTGAATAAATGATAACGTTTTTAATTATCTGAATTACTGAGACTTAAACAACTGTTTTGAATCTTGAATTTGTGATTTGCACCACAATTGTTAAGAATATAACAAGACCAGAAACCGTAATTATAGTTGGACTAATCGCCAAGTCGAAATGAAGCGCAGTGAAATAACCGACTAGGACATCAAAAGTTGATATAACGAGTGACAAAAGAAGCATGTTCCTTAGGTTCTTAGTGAGCAAATATGCCGTTGCTGGCGGAACGACCAAAAAGCCAACAACAAGAATGGCGCCGACACTTTCGAAGCTGAGAACCGTAACTAAACTTACCAAGGTCATCAAGGCATAATGCCAAAAACCAGTAGAGATTCCTTTGGTTTGGGCATATTCTGCCTGAAACGCATGGATTTGAAATCCTTTGAAACCTTTGAAGACGAAAACTACGACAATCAATAAGAGTGGTAAAAGCAACATCATACTTTTTGTTCCCCAGAGCCTTCCTCCTATTATTATTTTGTCCAAAAAGGTTAAGCCCAATTCACCAAACAATACACAGTCTTTGTCTATGTGCGAATTCCCATCGGCGAAAACGGTGATGAGAATGACCCCTAGCGCAAAAAGCCAGGTAAAGGTGAGTCCAATGGAGGCGTCTTCTTGCAGTTTCAGTTTTCTATAAAGAAAATCGATGATAATCGTGGTCAAAACTCCAAAAACGGCGGCACCAATCAAAATAAAGCTGCTCGATGAATACGAACCGACCAAAAAAGCCATCACCACTCCAGGCAAAACGCTATGCGAAATAGCGTCGCCCACCATCACCATTTTCCGAAGCACCAAAAACACGCCCAACAGCGAACACGACCATGCGATGAGCAAGGCAGTTGAAATATTTAGAATATCGTTTAAGTTCAACATCAATTGTATGGTATTTCTTTGTTGTGCGGATCTTCAGTTGGGTAATCCAATTCTTTCACCAATTGTGCCTCCAATTCGTCGGTAATCAAATGTTCTATGGTTTCAGCGGTTCCGTGAATATGATCTTCTTTAAAGTTCAATCGTTGGGTCAAATACAGCTCCCACAAACGATGCAAACGGACAATTCTTTTGGCTTCAATGGCTCCTCTTTCCGTCAAGGCATAAACATCATTTGTTTTTGTGACCCAATCTTTATCAGAAACATTGTTAAATGTTTTTTGAAGTTGATCGGTATCCATTTTTCGCTTGTCTAAAAAACTTGAAAGGGTTACTTCTTTTATCCCAATTTCATTCAACTGATGCAAGGCTTTCATAACGTTTTCTTCGTTGATTTTCCGGAGGTTATTGCTGTTTCTTCTTCGGATAAAGAAATATCCTTTTTCGGGAGCAAAAAGCAAAGTAATCAAGGTGAAAAGGAACAAAATCATGATGACCCACGGACCTGTTGGCATGTCTTCGCCAAGCAAGGACAGTAATCCACCTCCGATTCCAGCCATCGCACCAAAAACGGCAGAAATTGCCATCATTTTTCGTAAAGAATTAGTCCAATAACGAGATGAAGCAGCTGGCGCAATCAATAATGCCGACATCAGCACAACTCCAACGGCTTGCAATCCAATGGCAATGATCAAAACAGTCATTAAGGAGAGCAAAGTTTCGTAGAAATTGACTTTCCAACCTTGGGTATTGGCAAAATCCTTGTTGAAACTCAAAAGTAGAAAAGGCTTGTAGAATACACCAACCGAAATGACTACTAGAATTGCGGCAATGAGGAATACTATCACATCCATTTCGGTCATCGTAGCGGCTTTCCCGAAGAGAAAATCTTTCAATCCCGCTTGATCGCCGTTGCCCGAATTTGAAATAACAGAGAGAAAAACGCTTCCAAAAGCGAAGTAGATTGTCGTAACCAAACCTATGGCTGAATCTTCGCTTAGTTTCGTTTTTCGGTGGATTACATCTATGCTAAGAATGGCGAGATATCCGAAGACAAGTCCTCCTAAAAGTAGATAGAATGGATCTTTTGTGCCGCTCAAAATAAATCCAACGGCAACACCAGGCAATACCGAATGTGCTACGGCGTCACCGACCAATGCTCGTTTTCGCAGAAAAGCATAGCAACCGACAACTCCAGCGACAGCGCTAATGACAGCGAGTCCAATCAAAACCAAAATAAGTGTGGATGAGAGCATAATTATTTGTCCTCGAAACCTTTTTCGCGAATTGGGAAATCTTTCGTTTGAATCAACTGTTGCAATTGCGAGAACAGATTCAATTGTCCTCCGTAAGTAGATTGTAGATTTTCAGCGGTTAAAACTTCTTGTATTGGCCCGTGTGTGACCAAACGCGTATTCAACATCACTAAATAATCAAAATTTGCGGTGACGGATTGTAAATCATGATGAACCAAGATTATTGTTTTTCCTTCGTCGCGCATGGCTTGTAGCAAATCCATAATCGCCTTTTCGGTGGCCACATCGACTCCAATGAAAGGTTCGTCCATTAAATAGACCTCCGCTCCTTGCGCCAATGCTCTGGCAATGAAAACTCGTTGTTGTTGTCCACCAGACAATTGACCAATTTGTCTATCCATGAATGGTGTCAGTTTCACTTTTTCAATCGCCTCAACAGCCAATTGTTTGTCCACATTTGACAGTTTACGAAACAATTTTCCGGGCTGATATCGCCCCATTTCCACAACATCTTTCACCGAAGCTGGGAAATTCCAATCCACCGTTTCTCTTTGCGGCACGTATGCAATTGAAGAGCGCATTTGTTCCAATGAACTGTCCAAAACCTTCACATAACCTGAAGACAAAGGGAAAAGTCCCATAATCGCTTTTAGCAAAGTCGACTTTCCAGAACCATTTGGTCCCACTATACCGATGATTTGACCTTTTGGCAGCTCAAAATCAACATCCCACAGAACGGGCAATTGATTGTAAGCGACTGTCAAATTATGTACTTCTATGCTATTCATTGTCTCGTTATTTTAATCCTTTGACCAGTATTTCCGTGTTTCTTTCCAGCATTTTAATATAGGTTTCGGCATTCGAAGCCTTATCTCCCATGGCATCGGAATACAGCGTTCCACCTTCTCGCAAAGTGTAATTCTTTCGAGAGCAGGCCTCCATTAATGCTTGAATGGATTTACTAGAAACGCTACTTTCAATAAAAACGGCAACTATTTTTCTGCTTATAATTTTCTTCGTCAGAGAACTTACCGTTCGAATTCCTGGTTCCGAAACCGTTGAAATACCTTGAAGGGCATCGACCTCCATTTCAAACTGACGTCCGAAATAAGAAAATGCATCATGCGAAGTGATGAGCACTCTTTTATCTCTTGGAATTCCATTAATTTCTTTTCTCATCCATTCTCCAGTAGTCCGTATGGTCTGAGCATATTCTTGCGCATTCTTAATGATTTCAGCCGCATCCTCGGGATAATTCTTGGCCAATTGTTTCCCTAACGCAGCTACTCCTTCGGCCCACAGAAAGGGATCCAACCAAATGTGCGGATCATTCGAACCTGGTCCTGCTTCGATAATAAGTTTATCGTCCAATCCATCCGAAAAAGCATATACCATTTTTTCCTTTTTCAATTTTTCGAACAGTTCCACCATCTTGCCTTCAAGGTGCAGACCATTAAAAACGATTGTTTCGGCCAGGGCAAGTTGTTCTATGTCGCTTGGTTTGGCTTCGTAGCTATGCGGGTCAACGCCGGCATTCATCAAATGATAGACATTGTATTTATTGGGTAAAATGTTACGAATAGCATCTCCCAACATTCCCGTTGTTGTAACTACAAGTCTTCCCTCCTGCCATTTTTCGGGTTGGTATTTGCACGCTCCGATTACTAACAAGAATCCCATGATGAATACGAGTTTTAGATACTTGTTTGGTCCTACAGGAATCGTTTTGATGATAAAGCGGTTCATATGGTAGCAAAAGTAGCAATTATTAGACTAATCTAACAATTGATTTAGAATCATCTTATCGATTTTTCCTTCATTTTCAAATAAATTAACAGTCTAAGAAGAAAAAAACTGTAATTTTGCACTCAAATTGAACACAAAAAAGAAATTATAATGGCAACAAATAGAACATTTACAATGCTTAAGCCTGACTCGATTGAGAACGGTCACATGGGGAAAATCATCGACATGATCATAGGAGCTGGATTCTCTATCAAGGCAATGAAATACACACGTTTAACTGAAGAGCAAGCGAAATCTTTTTACGAAGTTCACGCTGAGCGTCCTTTCTATGGTGAGTTGGTTGAATACATGACGAGCGGACCTATTGTTGCTGCCATTTTAGAAAAAGATAACGCTGTTGCTGATTTCAGAACATTGATTGGAGCTACTGATCCTGCTGAAGCGGCTGAAGGAACGATTCGTAGAGCATACGCTGAAAACAAAGGAAGGAATGCAGTGCATGGATCTGATTCAGATGAGAATGCTGAAATTGAAGGGAAATTTCATTTCAATGCTAACGAAATCTTTTAAGTTAGGATAGATTATTCAATTAATTTACATACTTCACAGAGTCCCGAGCCTAATTACTCGGGACTTTTTTTGTTTATTAGACTTTAGGATTGAAGGACGCAGGACTGGAAGAGTCTTGGATTATAAATGGAACGATAGCGTATTCCACATCAAAATTTTCTATTTAAAATCCTTTATAAAATGGGAAACTGGAAAATTTGGGTAATGGTCTTAGTGATTCTGCACATAGTAGCAGGATTCGCTTGATTTACTTGGAAACTGGAGATTCAAGGAAAGAAAAAAGAGAAAATTCACCTGACGAAGAAGAACATAAAAAAGCCTCCAAATAAATACCTGAAGGCTTTTTTCGAATAACTATTTCCTTATTTCTTAAAGATACGAATCACTTTTGAAGATCCTGAGTTTAAATCTTGCACACGAATTAAGTACATACCTTCCTTTAAATCAGATTGGTTGACAGTAATTTTATTACTTCCTGATGAAACACTTTCAAAGGAAGAATATACTTTTTGTCCAGCCAAATTAAATATCCCAATTTCGATTTCACCGTTTTTAATGAAATTTGCATCCAAGGTAAAATGATCATTAAATGGATTTGGAAAAACCTTAAGCGATTGAATCAATGAAAATTCGTTCAAAGACAATCCTGCTCCTGGAGCCAAAACATTCAAAGTCGTACCAGATGCTTTCACCGTAATTACAATGGTATCACAAGCAACACTAGTGCAATTTCCATCTGTAATCGTTAAACACAGGGTGTACACACCAATTCCATTATATGTGTGCGTTGGATAAGCCTGGGTGCTTGTATTTCCGTCTCCAAAATCCCATAAATAAGTCAATGCACTTGCTGGTGTTGACCCCGTTGAATTGTTCCAACACCAGTATTGGTTTTGATTCGTTGAATCTTGTTGCAAATTAAAACTAGCTTGACAATTCATTGGTCCAGTGCCGACTCCAGTTACAACAACTGAGTCCCAAATTGCATCATTACAAGCCGCAGTCGTCGAATCATTATCCATGTAAGTAACACCCCATGAATAAATACCGTCGGCTGGGTATTGAATGATCCCTGTAGTTGTATTTGGTTGTAATTGAACCGT
>DDBE01000002.1:0-142 GCA_002332715.1 Flavobacteriales bacterium UBA2040 | reverse complement strand
CCAGAAGACAAGTCAGTGATAGTAAATTCACCCGGAGTACCTGTAGGCGTTAATGTTGCATTTGCAACACATTGTGCGTTCGCTGATCTATAAATTAGCATTCCCAAAGCGATAAGAATTGATAAAGTAAATTTTTTCATGT
>DDBE01000146.1 GCA_002332715.1 Flavobacteriales bacterium UBA2040 | reverse complement strand
ATATGTGTGAGGATGAACATGAGGGGTTCGATGCATGCTATTCAGCAGAAGTTCACATCGACGAAAGTGATTGTTGCTCCGATCAAATTGACTTTTTTCAAGTAGAATTTGAAAATTTCGAGAGCAGTCAGCTCTTTTCTTTTTCCCCAGAAAAAGGTTTAGATATCCAATCTTTGGATTTAGATTTTACCGTGGCTTCCAACGAAGTTACGCCAAGTAATTATGTCAATCCTCCGCCTCTTCGGACGGGAAGACAAATTCTCATTCAACATCAGGTATTCAGAATATAGAAGTAAAGTGTAACATCATTTAATAGTTCACTTTATAATTCTACACACATGAAATTTATTTTATTTATCGGCATTTTGTTGCTTTCTTTTTATGGGCAATCTCAGGTTCGTGGCACTGTCTACGGAAGAGACGCAACAAAAACAAATGCCATTTACGGAGCAAGTGTTGTCTTGTTGCGCAGTCAAATTAAACTTCGAACGGACGAAGACGGAAAATTCGAATTCATCCTGCCGAAAGAGTTGCCAGATACGATGGTTATTCAAGCACGAGATCATAAACCCGACACTGTTCTTTTAACAAAGGATGATCGGTTCTCCAACTTTACAATCACACTTTATTCGGATTTGCTTTTACCCGAGGTGATTGTCGCTTATAAAAAAGGATCAAAAAGTATTTCGAAACTCAAAACCCTTTTAACCGAAGAGATTTCTTCGGACGAATTGAAAAAAGCGGCGTGTTGTAATTTGTCTGAATCGTTCGAGACAAATGCTTCTGTCGACGTGAGTATTACAGATGCTGTGTCTGGTGCCAAACAAATCCAAATGATGGGATTGGCGGGCATTTATACGCAAATTCAAATGGAGAATATTCCTTATCTCCGTGGACTAGAAAGTACTTTCGGGCTGAATAGTATTCCTGGAACTTGGGTCAATTCCATCCAAATTACAAAAGGAACAGGAACCGTTGTGAACGGTTATGAATCCATGGCCGGACTTATCAATATTGAGATAAAAAAACCAGATGAAATGGAAGAACTTTTCGTAAATGGATACGGAAATATTTTCGGAAGAGGAGAACTCAATGTTCATGGCGGACGAAAAATCAGTAAGAATAATCGTTGGTCGACGGGGATTTTTGCCCACGGCGCAACGGTACAAGGAAAAATCGATAACAATTCGGACGGTTTTAAAGATCTTCCAACTGGATACAATGCCGCTGTTTTAAGCAGATGGGCGTATCATGGACCTCGTTTTGAAACCCAGTTCGGGGTAAACGGTTATTTAGATCAGAAAGTGGGTGGCGAGTTGAATTATAATCCGGAGCCTTCCAATATAACTGTCGCTCCGACTGATTATGGAGTGTTCAACGATACCAAACATGCCGATTTCTATGCAAAAACTGGCTTTTTATTCAAAGGTAAACCGTATCGTTCTATTGGTGTTTTGTACAATGTGAAATACCAGGAAACAGATGCAGTTTTTGGCAGTGGACAATTTACGGGTATTGAAAGAAGAGGATACATTAATGCGATTTATGATGATATCATCGGTTCCACAATTCACAAAACACGAATTGGGGTGAGTGCAGTATATGCCAATTTCACCCAACGAATGGATTCTTTGAATGATGACAGGGAAGAAATTGTACCAGGTGTTTTTGCCGAATATACCTACACAGGACTTCGATTGGTGAATGTGCTCGGTGCCAGAGTCGATTATCACAACCTTTTCGGAGCCATGTTTTCGCCAAGAATGCACACCAAATATACCTTAACTGAATGGACTGATTTGCGTTTTACTGCTGGTCGAGGATGGCGTGTTCCCAATTATATTATTGATAATTTATCACTTTTGGCTACTGGAAGAACGTGGACAGCCCCAGCAGAAATCAAACCTGAAGTTTCTTGGAATATCGGTGGGTCGGTTGTACAAGAGTTCAAGTTCAGAAAGCAAAATGCATCCTTGATTTTAGATTATTATTACACCTTCTTCGAAAACCAATTGGTAGTAGATAGAGACGTTTTATTTAATTCGATTGTGTTTCAAAACATTGCGAATAATTCATTTTCTCATAGCTTCCAAGCAGAATTGACCTTGCCTTTGACGAAAGTGTTGGATCTTAGAATGGCGTACAAGTATTTGGATGTCCAAGCTGAATTCAATGGCGAATTACAGTCTAAAATAACGGTTCCAAAACATCGTGGATTTGTTAATTTAGGGTATCAATCAAGAAATAAACGTTGGATGGTGGATGCCACAACTTCTATTTTTGGAAAGTCTAGATTACCTGTTACTTTACTTTCAACTGGAACTTATACAACAGAAAATGAAAGTGAAATTTTTCCCATGGTGAGTGGACAAATAACACACGTTTACAAACGTTGGGAATTCTATGTGGGAGGAGAAAATTTAACCAATTACGTCCAGAATAACCCTATCTTGGATGCTCAAAACCCTTTTAGCACGACTTTTGATGCTACAAGAGTATGGGGCCCCGTATTGGGCGCCATGATTTATGGTGGATTCCGATTTATAATTCCGCAAAAAGAAGATTTGAAGGATGAAATGATACTAGAAAAAATAGATATTAAATAAGACCTTGAAGGTTTAAACTAAAATGTAAAAATGAAAAATATAATAGCAATAGCATTTGTGATGTTCACATTAACATCCTTTGCCCAGAAAAAAGTACAAGAGGTGGTTATTCAGACGACAGCCGAATGTGGTTCGTGTAAAGAGCGTATTGAGTCTAAATTGAATTATACAAAAGGAATAAAATTTGCAGAGTTGGATGTTCCTTCTAAAGAATTAACAGTCAATTTTAAAGCAACGACTATTTCTTTGAAAGAAATCAAAGAAATAGTCGTTGCTTTGGGATATGATGCCGATGATATTAAAGCGAATCCACAAGCATATCAGGCACTTCCAGCCTGCTGCAAAGTTGGAGGA
>DDBE01000028.1:909-2575 GCA_002332715.1 Flavobacteriales bacterium UBA2040 | reverse complement strand
CATTCGTCCGATCATACGCATCAACTCAGGGTGCAAACCGTGAATACCAAGGTCGATACAAGTTCGTTTACCTGTTTCAGCAATTTCTTCTTCAAGCTGCTTCCGTGTCTTCGCGACAACCTCTTCTACCCTGGCTGGGTGAATACGACCGTCAGAAACCAATTGGTGCNNGCATGTGGCAATTCTGGCTCTTCGTCTGGCACTTTTCCAATATCGTGAAGTAGACCTGCACGTTTTGCTACTTTCACATTCTGACCTAATTCAGCGGCCATAATAGCACACATATTTGCTACTTCACGAGAGTGTTGCAATAAGTTTTGTCCGTAAGAAGAACGGTATTTCATTCGTCCGATCATACGCATCAATTCAGGATGTAAACCATGAATACCAAGATCGATACAGGTCCGTTTTCCAGTTTCAGCTATTTCTTCGTACAGTTGTTTTTTCGTTTTCGCAACGACTTCTTCCACACGCGCTGGGTGAATTCGACCGTCAGAAACCAATTGGTGCAAAGACAAACGAGCGATTTCTCTACGAATAGGATCGAAACAAGAAAGGATAATTGCCTCAGGCGTATCATCTACAACAATTTCAACACCAGTTGCCGCTTCAATGGCACGGATGTTTCGTCCTTCACGACCGATAATTCGACCTTTTACATCATCATTCTCAATGTTGAAAATAGACACTGCGTTTTCAATCGTTTGTTCTTGGGCAACTCTTTGAATTGTTTGGATGACGATTTTCTTCGCTTCTTTTGTTGCGTTCAAGTTCGCTTCCTCCATGATTTCTTTGATGTGCGACATAGCTCCAGTTCGGGCTTCATCTTTCATCGCTTCCATCATCATGGTTTTCGCCTCTTCTTGGCTCATTCCGCTCAATTTAGACAATTCCAAGACTCTTTTTTCTTGTGTCTTGTCTAATTCAACTTGTTTCTTTTCTAGGATGTCCAATTTGTTGTCGAACAGCTCTTGCTTCTTTACAAAATCTTTTTCTTTACGAGAAGTTTCTTCGATTTTTTGCGAAAGCGTTTTCTCTTTTTGCTTTGCTCTATCTTCAATAGATTGAATCTTACGTTCTCTATCTTTCGTATTTGATTCGTGCTCTTCTTTCAGCTTCAGAAACCGCTCTTTGGCTTCAAGGATTTTATCTTTTTTCATTGCTTCACCTTCGGCATTAGCGATTTTCAAGATTTGTTCCTGTTTCTTTTTGAGAAGGACATTTTGAAGGACGAAAGTTACAACAGCACCTGCTGCAACTCCGATAATAATTCCAATAATTAAGTTCATAAATTCTATATTTTTAATGTTAGAGAACTCGACTCAGAAATGAAATGATGCGGTTATTTCAGTTCGTCTAACTCAGAATTTAACTTTCCGAGAGACTCTTCAACCTTAGAATAATCAGCTTTTTCAACAACGGGAGCAGCCGCTTGCGGAGCACCAGATTTTGATTTAGTCGCCAATTGCAATGCTGCCATCGCTAGCAAGTCTTGCATATCTTTAACTGCATAATTGTCTTTAAGAACTTGAATGGCCTTATTGATATCTTCTGCAGCACCTAGAACTTTTTCTTGTTCTTCAACGGATACAGTAAGAGGGTATGTTCTACCCGCAACTACCAACGATAAGGATTTCTTTTCCATTCTTTATTTTCTTAACTGACT
>DDBE01000028.1:0-528 GCA_002332715.1 Flavobacteriales bacterium UBA2040 | reverse complement strand
TAGAAACTGAGCTTTGTTCTGTAAGTCCAACCATCTGCTTTTCTTGCTCGTTCAATTTGGATTCTAAGTGCGAAACTTCGGCTAGTTTTCCATCCAAATCAGATTGAAGTTGTTCGTTTTTAGAAAGTAAATTTGCATTGTTCTCTCTTTCCACAACCAAAAGACCATGTAGAGCTCTCGCTTTCTCTGAAATTTGATTAATAATGCTCTGAATACTTTCGGTCATTTGGTTTTAGACTTTGTACAAAAGTAGCATTGTCAACGAATAAAGTCAAGATTTATTTCTGATTTTGCATTCATTTTTTATCAAAAGGCTATTTTTGAAAAATGATAACAATGATTAACTTCCTACTTATATTCGTTTTAAACTGGCAACCTTTCTTTTTTGGTGATCAACAGATAAAACAAGATTATCACCCACCACTTAACATACCGTTGGTTTTAGCAGCCAATTTTGGCGAATTGCGTTCCAATCATTTTCATATGGGATTGGATTTTAAAACAAATGCAAAAGAAGGATATTCGCTT
>DDBE01000127.1:1699-4655 GCA_002332715.1 Flavobacteriales bacterium UBA2040 | reverse complement strand
CATGTCTATTCTGAAAACATTTCTGGTTTATAAAAAAGCAACTGTAAAGATTACAGGTGACCACTTTAATTACAATGGAAAGTTGCTGATGCTATGTGTGTGCAATGGTTCAACTTTCGGGCATGGGTTAACGATAAACCCAGATGCAAATCCTTTTGACGAAAAACTAAATGTAACGATACTCGGAAATGTTTCATTTTTTGATTATGTGAGAAAACTTAGTTTACTGAAAAGTGGTAAAAAAGTAAAACATCCAGAAGTTCATTACTTCGAGGCTGAAAAGGTATCAATTCAGCTAGAAAAAAGAAAGATGTTTTCTGAAGTGGATGGTGAAATTTTCGATTCTGGAAATATCACATTCGAAATCATGAAAGGTGATATTTCACTTATTTGCTAATTTTAAAGAAAAACAAGTCGCTTCGTTACGAGACCCGCTTGGTAAGCGCGAATAAAACCTCCATTTCCACTATATTCTAATACTTTTCCGATGTTTACATAGCTATTTGCATCGAACACATAAATGCGATCGATAGAAGATTCATATTGTACTTCATAAGGAGTTACTATTCCTGTAAAGTCAATTAAACTAGCGTTTTGCAAAACGTTGGAATTTACATCAAAGAGTTTGATACTCGGCGCGCCTATGGTTTCAAAAATCAATACATCGCCATTTTTTTCACTTAAGGAATTCACCTCAAAAGCATAGGATTCTGATTTAGTATCCGTCGAAGTCTCAATTGCAATCATTCTTGAAGGAATAGAGCCAAAATTACCGCGGGTTACAACATAAACATCACCATTCCCTCCTACTGCGATAGATCCTGGATTGATGCCAACGTTTATCTTTTTAATTTCTGTCAATAAAAGAGCAGAAATGACGCTCACAGTTGAATCAAAATCAGGGAAATTTAATCCGCCTGAATTGCTAACATACACTTTATCGCCCGCGACACGCAGATGATCCGGATTACTTCCAACCTGTATGCGCTGAATCACACTTAAATTTATAGTATCAATTACATCAACAAAACCATCATAACAAGTTACAAATGCTTTTCCTTCATGGAAATCGATAAAACGAGGTTGTTTTGCCACACCGTTGTTTTGCATTTCGATTTGTTCGATCAACGCAAAAGTAGTAGCATCAAGTACCTCAATCGTAGACGAAGTATTCACTACAATATAAATCTTATTGCCATATTTTTTTATGTCGTTGCCAGTATCACCCAACGGTCGACCAACTATTTGTTGAAAATAATTTTGTGAAACAGTGCCAGAAGTGAAATTTGCCCAAGTCAGACTGGCATTATTCTGTTGAAACAGACCTTCATTTAAAATAAGCATTCGTTGGCCTACTTGACCTTCAATTGTTGGATACACGACATTTTCTTTCTTCAAGCAAGAACTTAAGATCAAGGAAACCAATGATACAAAAAGCAATGATTTATAATTCATAATTAAGTGAGATTAGTAAGTTTCTGCCAGGCATTACGAAACTTCGGATGTAGGTGTAGTTTTGACCAATGATATTTTTCACCTGAAACTGAAAATTAACCTTGTGTTTGTATTTGATTTCTATTCCGTGACTGAAGCTGGCATCCAATACCACAAAAGGATCCAGATAATTATTGGATACATTTTCATTCAAGCTATACCTACCGCCAATAAAGGAACTAGAAACCCGTAGATTCGTTTTTTTTCGACTCAAACTCCAATCAACATTTGCTGTATGATAAGGAATATAAGCGATTTGATGACCGTAAGTAGGACTATTTTTATCTGTTACATCCACACTGTACTGAAAGCTATAATTCAACTGTACTTCAGTATTCCATTTGGTATTAATCCTATTCTTAATTACTTGTCCAGCGTCCACTCCTAATGCGTTGACCATATCAATATTCTGAATTGACCAGACAAACAGATTTTTAGTCGGAATGGCCAAAATCTTGTTTTCAATTTGGTTGTAATACGTCACCAGTTTAGAAGCAAAAAACCACGATCTATGATTTCTAGCTATACCCGTAAACAAGCTGAATTGACGTGCTTTTTCAGGTTCCAAGTCTTGATTACCAACTTGTGCATAATACAACTCATTAAAACTGGGCAAACGAACCGTCGTTGAAGTGGAAAATCCAGACTTCCATCTTCTTTTACCACGTTCTGCTGTTTCAAAATTCAACATGGGTGCCCAAAGATTTCTCAATTTGAACACCTCACCATTAATCTTAGATTCAGCCACTAATTGATAACAAATTCTCATATCAAGGTTGTATTTTTTCTCATTGATGCGGAACCCAAGGTTATTGTGAGTCGAATACCTTTGAGGCAGAGTTTCTGTTAACCCTCCAAATTTCAATGAAGCATATTGTTGTTCAATCCCTCCATAGAAACTAATTAAATCACCGAACTTTTGTCGTTCGAATCGCCAACCCAATTGACCACTATTTTGATAAAAGTCACGTTTCAAAGACCCAGCTGAATTAAAATAATTTGAATCTAGATAATGTTGTTCATCGTATTGATAGACAGCGTAATAACGAATATTAGTAAATCCCCATTTATGTGTCCAATCTGCCGCCAAATTGTGCTTTTGTGTATTCAGAAACTGGCCTTTAGAATTGTTGTAGAGGATCACCGCTCCAGGCAACTCTTGATCCACAAAAGTGTTTCTGTAAATAATTCGGACGGGTTGTTTCATTTCGTTTGGACGAAGGAAAAAACTCACCCCAGAATACAGTTCTTGAAGTTCATTGTTGCTTTGCACACCTTGATATTCAAAATCACCAACCTTCATTTTAAAAGGATAATCTCCTTTGGCCTGCCTATATTTTCCGTGGATCGTAAAGCCAAATTTCTTCTTTGCAAAATGATAGCCAAGATAATTATCTGATTGTCCAAAAGATCCAGCTTTTATTGACGCTCGCACTTGTTTTTTATTGAAGACAGTCCAGCG
>DDBE01000127.1:0-1415 GCA_002332715.1 Flavobacteriales bacterium UBA2040 | reverse complement strand
TTCAAATGTGGACAAGCCCATTTCATTGGCCATGTTTAATGCCGAAACCGGTGTTCGCACGTGGTTGCTTTGTTTTCCCAAAGAGACCGATTCAATATTTGAGGTATGAATTTGCCCCAAATTCAACTGACCAGACTGTGTAGTTTGAATAGAAAACCCATCCATAACGACTGCAGTGTGCTGACTTCCCAAACTTCGAAAAGAAAAGGTTTTCATTCCACCAAGACCGCCATAACTCTTCATGGAAACACCTGCAAACTTCTGTAGCAACTGTCCTATATCCTCAGGCTGCAACTCTTGAATGTCATTTCGCTGAAGAGTTTGTGACTCAATCGGGTGCGGTATATATGGTATCACAAATGGCGATAATATATATATGCTATTCAAGTTTTGAACCTTGCTCGTATCCTCTTGTCCTATTGAGAAAAAAGAAAAAAAAATGAATATGGATAGACGAATTTTCAATGATTATTTCAGAATTTTATGTGTTTTGGTAACATTTCCATTCGAAATATTCACGAAATATGCTCCTTTAGGGTAACCAGAAAAATCAATTGAAGTAAATCCTTTTGAAAATTGATGATTTAATACTTTTCCCGCCGCGTCCATAATTGTCACAACACCTTTCGTATTTTCAATCGTTAGAATATCCGTTACAGGATTTGGATATAGCTTCACTTCGGATTCTAGTTCTTCTATTCCCACGACAAAATGCTCAAAAACAAAGTTATCCATAGCAAAATAAGCTGGTGTATTCATTCCCCACGCACTAGTATCGCTCGATGTCAATTCAAAATGCACATATCTTGGGTTCAATACAGCAGCGTTCAACCCAATCAAATTCACCGTTGTCCATTCATCCAAAATAAAATCTTGCGTACTATCCGCAAAACGATAATCTGCTAAATAAACTTCTGTATACCCAACTGTATCATTGTTGCTGGATAATGAAATGATTCTCAACTTATAAAAATCTTCACCATTTGTTCCATCTACCGTTCCTTGGGAATTTGTCGAATCTCCAAATTTCTTGGCGTATGCATCACCAAATTTCATAGAAAGTGCCGTGTAAGTTGTGTTCGTTACCCGCATCGATGTTATGTAGTTAATGCCAGGTCCCAAATCGATTACTCCAGCGGGATAATATACTGCAAAATTTGAAGAACTGTCGCCACCGACAGCATACGAGCTGTACTGATTTCCAGCACCAGGATTTGTTATATCCGTTTCATTGCTGATGGCAAACCCGGTAAAGTAATTAAAGGTTGTATCGTAATAATTGGAGAAATGAGCTCCACTTTCTGTAAACCCACCAGATTGATCATCGCCGTTGTTATGCGAATTGGGATTTAAAATAAAACTTTCAAAAGTAACCGTGTCTTGCTGAGCAAAACCCATAAATGTCATACCAACCG
>DDBE01000154.1 GCA_002332715.1 Flavobacteriales bacterium UBA2040 | reverse complement strand
CATGACCGGCTTCGGAAAAGCCACAGGGAGTTTTGAAGGAAAAAAAGTTTCAGTTGAAATTCGCGCGCTAAACAGCAAAACGATGGACTTAAGTGTCCGTTGCCCAAGTGTTTACCGTCCTATTGAGGCGAACATTCGGAAAGTTGCCCAAACCGAAATGGAGCGAGGGAAAGTAGATGTAAACATCAATATTGAAGAGTCCGGGGATACCAAAAGTGTTGCTGTTAATCGTTCGTTGGTAAAAGCGTATTACGAAGATTTGAAGTCTGTCAACGAAGAAATTGGCGAAAAAAGTGTTGATTATTTGAATATGATCATGCGTTTGCCCGATGTAATGGTAAGCGAAAAAGAGGAATTGAATGATAATGAAACAACATTCATGACCAACTTAACGAAGGAAGCGTGCGATAAATTAAATGGTTTTCGCTCGCAAGAAGGCGAAGCTTTAATAATCGAGTTTACGGAGCGAATTGAAGACATTCGTCGACTGATGATTGAAATTGAACCTTTCGAGCCCATGCGCGTGGCAGCTGTTCGTGAGCGCATGCAAAAGCAATTGGATGAAATCGAAAACGGTCAATATGATCCACATCGGTTGGAACAAGAATTGATTTTTTACGTGGAGAAATTCGACATAGCGGAAGAAAAAATGCGTTTGACGAATCACTTGGATTATTTCTTGGAAACAATGAAAACGAAAAGCACCGGTCGCAAACTAGGATTCATCACGCAAGAAATTGGAAGAGAAATAAACACTTTGGGGAGTAAGAGTAATCAAGTCGACATGCAGAAAAAAGTGGTGGAGATGAAAGACAACCTTGAAAAAATAAAAGAGCAAGTGCTCAATACTTTATAAGATGGAACAAAACGGCAAATGTGTAATTTTCTCGGCGCCGTCCGGGGCAGGTAAAACGACAATCGTTCATGCTATGTTGAATTCAATTCAGCAATTGGCATTCTCGGTTTCGGCTACAAGTCGTGACCCAAGACCGAATGAAACGGACGGAAAAGACTATCACTTTTTAAGAGTTGAGAAATTCCAAGAAGCCATTCTAAAAGAAGAATTTGTGGAGTGGGAAGAGGTGTACAGCAACAATTATTATGGAACCTTAAAATCAGAAATCGAAAAAATCTGGGTCGAAGGAAGAACCGTTATTTTTGATGTTGATGTGATTGGTGGGCTGAATTTGAAGCAAATATTTGGTGATAATGCCTTGGCCATATTTGTGCAACCGCCAAGTATTGATGTGCTAGAACAAAGACTGCGAAACCGAAGTACAGAAACGGAGGAGAAAATCCAACAGCGCATGAGCAAAGCCCGAGCGGAGTTGGACAAAGCGAAAGAATTCGATAAAATCTTAATCAACGACAGCTTAGAAAGCGCAATAACCGAAGCGAAAAAACTAGTAAAAAACTTCATCAAATCATGAACATAGGATTGTATTTTGGCTCTTTCAATCCGATCCATGTCGGCCATTTGATTATTGCCCAATACATGATTCAAAGAGACGATATTGACGCCGTTTGGTTTGTCGTTTCACCTCAAAACCCGTTCAAGAATAAAACAACTTTACTTCAAGATTATCACCGTTTGGCTTTGGTACGAATCGCCACTGAGGATGAACCGAAATTCAAAGCGGAGGATATTGAATTTGGGCTACCACAACCGAGTTACACGATAGATACGTTGACTTATTTAAAAGAAAAACACCCTGATAAAAACTTTAGTTTATTGATGGGAGAAGACAACCTTCGTGGCTTCAATAAATGGAAAAACTACGAACAAATATTGGCCAATCACCATCTTTTTGTGTATCCAAGAATTGAAGGAGAGCCAATTGAACACACCTTGAAAGGCCATGCATCCGTTACCTTTTGCGAAGATGTCCCATTAATGAAAATTTCAGCAAGTTACATCCGACAACAAATCAAAGAAAGAAAATCAGTGGACTTTCTGCTTATGGAAAAGGTTGCGAAATATGTTGATGAAATGAATTTTTACCGCTAATTAGATAAGGTTCAATGAATATCAGTCTGGGCGAAAAAATTTTCGTCCTAAGGTTTGATTTCAAACAAGAACCCCTTCACATTCTCTTTCTCTTTAGAATCAATCACTTCAAATCCATTATTTTCGTTTAGATTCTCCAAGGGAACTCCTGATTCAAGCGGGCCAAAATGACTGTCCCAAAATAGATAATCGCCCGACAAAGGACGAGGTTGTATGTCAGAAAAATGAAGTAATCGAACGTTCGAGGTTTTATGCATATAATTTTCGCCTAGAAGTAAGCAAAAATAAGGATTAGATGTCCAGACTTTCTGCCCTTTCAAGGTTTCTTTATTGGCATCGAACACCTCTTTTGTGATGACTTCCATCGGCTTAACTACTTTCTTCAAATAAGGCGTAAAGAGCAAATACAAGGTCAATATTCCGACCAAACCAAGCGCAATTGGATTTGACAATTTGGGCCATTTCCAAGGTGTTTTTTGTAGAAAATAAAATTGACATAAGAGAAAGGAAGGCAAGGCTTGCGTGGCGATTCGGGTAAGTCCCATGGAGCCATTTTGTCCGCTTCCCCAGAAATAACTGTGGGCGAAAATGATTCCTAAAAAGGTTCCGAATCCCAAGAAAGTCATGCCACAAGTTTGTATCGTAAATTCCTTTTTTGCAAAATGAAGAATGGTGGCAGGAATGGCTAAAATGAATAGAAACAAACCATGATTTCCAAGAAAGTTTTTGTAACTCATCAGGTAATGATCGTAGGTTCCAGCTCCGTAGATGTTATTGCCAAGATGGTATGGAGATCGATTGAAGTACCATAAAAAATCGTCGAAAACAAACCAACCAATTGTGGCGAAAATGACAAAAGGTGCGAATAAATAAAGAGGCGCTTTCCATTGTCGGATGTATGTCAGGAGCATTAAACCGAGTAGAAATGGCAATTGTCCTTCGCTACGAGAAAACATTAAAAGACCAATTAAAAAAGCAAAAACAAGATACTTTTCTTTCACCCAAAACCAAGTCGCGGCCAAGAGAAGTAGTGAAAATAAAGGTTCCGTATGTCCGGCTAAAATAGTGTTGGAATAATCTTGTGTAAGCAATAAAAACAAAGGAAAGGACAATGCAAAGTAGCGGTTGACCTGAAAATGATTGAGAATACGCCAAGCAAAAATAATGGTCAAAAGAAAAACAAGCACGTTAAAAAAGATCATTCCACCTAGTCCAAATTGTGCAAAAGAGCTCGTCAGGATAGTGAAAAGAGGTTTGTTCCACAATTCCAAAAACAAAATCGGATTTTCCCAACTGGCAGCCGAATAGAAATAATGAACGATACCATCTCCTGGATCGACGGGGGCAGTTAATTGAGAATAATTATAAAGTAACCACGCCAGTGAAAAAACGAGCGTGATGAGATAAGACCATTTCTGTTTTAAGAAAGTCAATTAGAATTTCATTTCAGGAACGCGATCAGGAACGACTAATTTTCCTTCCGTTTTCGAAACAATTTCTTCGACACTAACGCCTGGCGCTCGTTCAACAAGGTGAAATTTACCATCCTTAATATCTAAAACGGCCAAGTCAGTGACCACCTTTTTAACACAACCAACACCTGTTAAAGGCAACGAACATTGTTTTAAAATCTTCGACTCACCGGTACGATTGGCGTGCATCATAGCCACAATAATATTTTCGGCTGAGGCCACTAAATCCATAGCTCCGCCCATTCCTTTCACCATTTTCCCTGGGATTTTCCAGTTGGCGATGTCTCCGTTTTGCGCCACTTCCATAGCACCGAGAACGGTCAACTGAACGTGTTGTCCACGAATCATGGCAAATGACATAGCAGAATCAAAATACACAGCACCTTTTCGAGTCGTTATCGTTTGTTTTCCAGCGTTGATCAAATCAGCATCTTCGTCACCGTCAAAAGGAAAAGCACCCATTCCAAGAATACCGTTTTCCGATTGAAATTCAACATCGATTCCTTCTGGAATGTAGTTAGCAACTAATGTAGGAATACCAATACCAAGGTTAACGTACCAGCCGTTTCTAAGTTCTTGTGCTATTCTTTGCGCGATGCCGTTTTTGTCTAATGCCATGAGAGCTGTATTAAAGACTCAAATTTAATGAATTATACGGGAAATACTATGAGTTGATTTTTTCCTCCCGGTTGTGTATTCCTAGAATTAAACTAATCAAGTTTCAAAATCTCCAATTTGATGTTTTTCAACTCAACAGCCGTATTATGTGGGTTAAAGAAATACATTCTCAATTCGTCATCTTGGTCATGCCAAGCCTCAATTGGATAATTCAAAATGAAAGAATGGTCGTGTTTGATGCCGTTGTACCAGCGCGTCGTCCACCAATCGTGATGACTATTTTCACCTTTTTTGTCAAATATGGAGTATGTCAAAACAACTTCGTCTCGTGGATTATCAATAAAAATCGATCCTGAAACATGCACTAGTATTTTGCAGTTTTTGAGACTATCTGGAATTTTAAAACGATGAATTTCAGCGAATTCGTAGTAGCTTTTATGTTTTGAAACTAAAGTATCGAACACGGAGGTTTTTTTAAAGGCTTTCTTTCTTTTAAATGCTAGAAAATCATTGGTTTGATCAAGAAAAAGGGTGTCGTATTCTAATAAATCTTTCTCTTTGTATTGCAGGTTTTTTCTGCCCAAAATAATATCTGCAGCTAGATTTACTTCACCCGAAATCGCGGGTAAATAGTGGTGTTTGGAGTATCGGTTGTGCATGGGCCACGTGAGGTTCATCAAGTGATATATGGCAATGGAGGTTTTGTCTTTTCCTAATTCCTTGTAAACAATGTTATAATATTCTTGCGTCATTCTGTCGTCGGGAGAGAAAACGGAAGTGTCTAAATTCATCTTTGGAATCATGGAAATCGGGAAGAATAAAAAGCCCAAGAACAGAAATTGACACTTTGGGATTCTTTCGATTAATCGGGCGAAAAGCAAGAGTGCGAGAATAATTAAATACATTCCAACTCTATCTTCCGGATAGTTGACCTCCATAAAATTGGCGAGAATTAAAATCACAGTAATATGTCCAAAAAAGAACCAAGCCAACATGGTTTCGCTTACAGCAAAAAACTGGAAAAAACCAATTTTCAACCATTTACCAACTAAAACTAGAATGATTAAAATACCGATTAAAAGGAGGATCCATTTTAAGATTTCCGCGTCCGTGAAAATTGTATAGCGAGTAAGCGTTGTTCCTGTAACTTCCCAAAAACCTTCCAAGCTGCCATAATACAATGCGCCTCCTTCCTTTAAAACACGTGCAAAAATTCCAGCAGGAATCATGAGAACGGCAAACAAGGAGTGGATGCCAAAATGAATAATTTGTTTCTTTCTGCCAAGGGTTTCTTTCTGTCGATACTGCTGAATAAGAATAAACAAATAAGCCAAAACAATTGAAACCAAAAAGGTTAGATTAGCATAGGCTGCAATGGCGAGACAAAAAGTCATCAACAGATGATTTTTCACCGACATTTTCATGATTAATCGACTTAAAAAAACTAGCGACGCTAAGAAAAAAGCCATTGATATGCCATAACCACGACAGTTGGCAAAATATTCCAGAATGAATGGAATACAGGTGGTTCCAACCAGAACGAATAAACGAACCAAGTAATTTTTTTGAACGGAAATGAGTTGCGTTAGTGCCCAAAAATAAATGGGAAAGGAAAGCAGATTAGGGAGACGGAGCAAGAAAAAATTCTCGCCATAAACTTTATAAATTCCACGACAAACAACGCTATTTAAAAGATGGTTATTCGCATCGACTATACTATTTGGACCGAAGAAATAACCCGTTTCAATGTAATGCAAAAACGTCGCTGCTTCATCGTGAAGGATATCAACGTACAAAGCCCGAAGGAAGAGATAAACAAACAGACAGAAAAAGAGACCAATCGAAATCAAGCGATAGCCTTTTTCAGAAAGCCATTTTTCAGGAAACATTAAGCGCGAGGTTTTACTGTTCGTTGCTCTATGCGTTTTTCGAATTTATCGCCTTTAAAAATACGTTGAACGAATATACCAGGTGTATGAATTTCATTTGGATCTAATTCACCAGCGGGAACCAATTCTTCTACTTCGGCAACGGTAATTTTACCCGCCATTGCCATCATGGGGTTGAAATTTCTAGCAGTTGCTTTGTAAATCAAATTCCCTTCTGTATCGCCTTTCCAAGCTTTGACAATTGCAAAATCAGCCGTGAGTGCCGATTCCAAAATATGTGGTTTACCATTGTATTCACGTACTTCCTTTCCTTCTGCTACTTCCGTTCCGTAACCAGCAGGTGTAAAAAACGCGGGAATTCCAGCACCGCCAGCACGACACCTTTCAGCCAACGAGCCTTGAGGTATCAAATCAACTTCCAATTCGCCTGATAACATCTGACGTTCGAATTCATCGTTCTCACCTACATAAGAACTAATCATTTTTTTAATTTGCTTTTTCTGAAGTAACAAGCCCAAACCAAAATCGTCGACTCCAGCGTTATTAGAGATACATGTTAGGTTTTTCACTCCTAGATCAACCAATTTAGCGATGGAGTTTTCTGGAATCCCACAAAGTCCAAAACCACCCAACATTAGGGTCATATTGTCTTCTATTCCATTTAATGCTTGGTTTACGTCTTTTACTACTTTGTTCATGCTATAAGAATGGATTTTCGTCGTCTGACTTCTTGGGTTCTTGATAGAAATAATATTCACCGCCAGAGACACCTTGCAAGCCCTCACAACTAAATTGGAGGGGGTCGTATCCTTTTGGTTTTTCAAATTCTCCTTTGGATATTTTCACTTTGGGATCTTTGTACAGTTTATTGATGTAGTACCCAAAAGCAGGAAGCGCTGCAGAAGCACCTTGACCTATACCGGTCCAACCCCAACGGATTGCTCTTTCTTCACCACCAACCCATACACCAGTAACCAATTCGGGCGTGTAGCCTACGAACCAGGCATCTGAGTTATTTTGAGTTGTACCTGTTTTTCCAGCCATTGGCGTCCTAATATTGGCATAAGGCGCCGAACCTCTCAATCGGCGAGAAGTTCCAACGTTAACGACCCCTTCTAGCATTTTGATCATTTCATACGCTACATTTTGGTTTAATACTTCTTTTGTTTTCGGCTGTGCTTGATAAATAACATTTCCATTTCGGTCTTCAATGCGAAGAATGGCTGTTGG